>JAAYJI010000094.1 GCA_012523015.1 Candidatus Hydrogenedentota bacterium | reverse complement strand
GTTGATTATTTTATTGCCGCGGATTGTTTTCCCGGAGTTGAAGTGAAGGGGGGGATCTGCTATTTCCTATGGGATAAGGATAATCCGGGGGACTGTACCGTTACTTCATATAGCAGTACTAATTATAAAAGTGTTATGACGCGCCCCCTAACTGAAGACAATTCTGATATATTCGTTCGCCAAAACGAAGGTGTCGCAATTTTAAAAAAAGTAACCCGCCATAAGGAAGACACATTTGACTCACTCGTAAGTTCAAGAAAACCATTTGGCTTTCCGACGAATTACACGGGGAAAACGAAATCAAAATTGAATAGTATTCAACTTTTTGAACGTGGAAAAATCTCCTATATTTCAGAGTCTGATATTGAACGAAACCTTGATTGGGTAAACAAAATTAAAATTTTTATTACTAAAGCGTACAATGCCGGCGATAATTATCCACACCAAATTATAAATAAACCTAGATTGGTAGGGGGCAATACGGCGTGCACAGAAACGTACTTAGTTATAGGTCCTTTTGAATCAGAACACATTGCTCACAATGTAATGAGCTATATCGAGACTCGTTTTTTTAGGTTCTTCGTATTTTTGAGAAAGATATCGCAAGACGCAACAAGTAAAGTTTATTCCTTCGTTCCCATGCAAGATTTCCGCGAAGCTTGGACGGATGAAAAGTTATATAAAAAATACCGTCTCACTAAAAAAGAAATTGCTTTTATTGAGAGCATGATCCGTCCGATGGATCTTGAGAGCCCTGACCAATGAACGCTTTTTACACAGAGCCGCTTCTTTGGCGGTAATGTCATGGACAGATATAGGGTGCTGTCGAGACAAGGATTGACCGTGAAGCTGTCCATGACACTATAAATGACACTATAAATGAAGCTGTAAATCAGATGACGGTACGGATAAAAACCAATGCGGGAATCGCCTGTGATGAATAAGATCTCCATTCGTTTTTTTGGTGACGGCGAGGTGCGCGCCCTTGGGGATGAAGAAAAAGGACGCTGGTGGTTCAGCGTAGTAGATACGATCGGCACTTTAACGAAGCGGATTCATAATCGCGAACTTTTTATGACAGGCGTGGATTATCCCTATTACGATGAGGAGGAGGACCGAATTATGGAGCTTGAAGATCATGAGTAAAGGCTTTTTTCCGGCGCGCCCCCATTCACAGCCGATGATCTATTCCTACGAAGAAAGAAATCCCGAATACCGCGGTCTGCTGAAGGTGGGCTATACGACTATCGGCGTTGAGCAGCGCGTTGCCCAACAATACCCGACCAAGCGACCGGATGGGAAAGTGCCTTATCACATCGTATTTGCCGAATCTGCCATGTATAGTGACGGCGGCAATTTTAGCGATCACGACATTCACCGCGCTCTTGAAGCACGGGGTCATAGCCGAGAGGGCGGTGAATGGTTCCGCTGCACTGTTGACGAGCTGCGCGCCGCTTATATTGCGGTTCGTGATCGTGTGGAGAACGTGGAAAGCCGCACGCGCAACTTCAGTATGCGCCCCGAACAAGAAGAGGCCGTGAGCAAGACCATTGAATATTTTCGGGCTGCGGCGCGGGAACGGGACAACCGTGCCGCTAAGTTTTTGTGGAACGCGAAAATGCGATTTGGCAAGACCTTCGCCGCCTATCAGCTGGCAAAACACTTGAAGCTGAAAAAGATCCTCATATTGACCTTTAAACCTGCTGTACAAAGCGCTTGGGCGGAAGATATCCGCAGCCATGTGGACTTTGAAGGGTGGCAGTTTATCAGCCGCGATTCAGAATTGACTTGGGAGAAGAGCGACAAGAAACGGCCCATAGTCTGCTTCGGTTCCTTTCAAGATTATCTCGGCACGGGCGATAACGGCGGCATTAAGGCAAAGAACGAATGGGTACACACGACCAATTGGGATCTGGTCGTTTTTGATGAATACCATTTCGGCGCGTGGCGTGACAATGCGAAACGACTCTTTGAACACGAAGATGAAGATGATTATGAAATGCTCGACCTCGAAAAATACGCGCAGGACGAAGAGGCCAACGCTATCAACGAAACGTGGCTGCCCATCACGACCAGTCGCTATCTCTACTTATCGGGCACGCCCTTTCGTGCGCTGAACTCGGGCGAATTTATCGAAGATCAAATTTATAACTGGACCTACTCCGATGAACAGCGCGCGAAAAAGAATTGGATAGAGCCGCCTGAAAATCCTTATGCCGCCTTGCCGCGCATGGTGATGATGACCTATAAAATCCCCGAAAGTATACGGCACATAGCGCAGGAAGGCGAGTTTGACGAGTTCGATCTCAACCTTTTTTTCGCCGCTGAGGGCGAGAAGGAGAAAGCGCAGTTCACGCATAAAGAATATGTCCAAAAATGGGTTGATCTTATCCGCGGCGCTTATCTGGATACGATGACCGATGATTTGAAGCTGGGCGCAAGAAAGCCGAAAATGCCCTACGCCAATAACCGGCTCCTCGCGATCTTGACCCACACCCTGTGGTTTCTGCCTACGGTGGCGTCATGCTTTGCCATGCACAATTTACTACGAAAAAAGAATAATCGCTTCTTCCATGACTACGCGATCAATGTCTGCGCAGGCAGCAGCGCCGGTATTGGCGCCGCCGCGCTGCCGCCGGTGCTGCAGTCTATGGGTGGTGACCCATTGAAAACCAAAACGATCACGCTCACCTGCGGCAAACTGACCACGGGCGTGACAGTGAAACCGTGGACCGGTATTTTCATGCTTCGCAATCTGTCGAGTCCGGAAAGTTATTTTCAAGCTGCCTTCCGCGTGC
Organism: Candidatus Hydrogenedentota bacterium; assembly: GCA_012523015.1. Classification (NCBI taxonomy): domain Bacteria; kingdom Pseudomonadati; phylum Candidatus Hydrogenedentota; species Candidatus Hydrogenedentota bacterium. Next base: position 4,455 of record JAAYJI010000094.1, on the reverse strand, counting down.
AAAGCCCATGGGAGGTAGATGTGAGCGCCGAGAAAAAAGAAATCATGAAAGAGGAATGTTATATCTTTGACTTTGCCCTTCACCGCGCCCTGCGCCAGATCGCTGAGTATAGTTGCCGGCTTGATGTTCACGAAAGCAATCCTGAAAAGAAGGTGGAAGAGTTTATCAATTTCCTGCCCGTCATCGCTTACGATGGCTTCTCTATGAACCAGATCAGCGCAGGGGATGTGTTGAATATTGCCATGGCAGGCACTTCGGCGACGCTTTTGGCGCGACGCTGGGAAAGTGCGCTCCTCGTGAATGTGGATAATGATACGCTTTCTCGTTTGATGAACAATGAAAAGGCTATGCTTGCGTTGATGAGCATTGAAGGATTTCGCAGTCTGAACACCGATATTGAGACCATTATCAACCTGTCTGAAAAGGTGAAGGAAACCAAGCAGCGGGAAGAGAAACTGAACACACAAGAGAAGAAAATACTTACGGAAGAAGAAAAAACCTTTAATGCGAAACGAAAATTCATCCAAGAAAAGCTTATTAAATTTGCCACACGCATCCCGATTTTTATGTACTTGACCGATTTTCGTGAATTCAGTCTCAAGGACGTGATCACCCAACTGGAACCGAATCTGTTCAAGCGCGTGACCGGTATCCATGTAAAGGATTTTGAATTGCTCGTATCTTTGGGCGTGTTCAATGCGGGCTTGATGAATGATGCCGTTTACAAGTTTAAACGTTATGAAGATGCGAGCCTAAACTATACGGGCAAAAACAAACATGAGGACAAGTCTGTGGGCGGTTATGATACCGTCCTGACATCCAAAGAGTTTCGGCGTCTCTACGGAGCGCAAGAGCGCTCCATGACCGCTGTCCGGCAAGCCTCCCCGAACTATCCTGCTCCGGCGGTCGATGAAACCGAAGAAGATGCGCCGCGCCCGACGAAAGCGAAGCCCGCACAAAAGCAACCAAAAAAGAGACCGTGAAGTGCGGTAGGCTGTCATAAGATTAAGATTTGCAACGCGCCGCCGCCTTGCAACTTTGCATCTGCCCAATGCCTCAATTACAATAGCGATGATTCAGCGTAACGCAGGAAGAAAGGAAAACAACAATGACGGAAACGATTCGCTGGGGTATCTTAGGTACGGGACACATTGCGCGGCAATTCGCGGAAGGCTTGAAAGCGGCACGGGGCGCGGTACTGCAGGCAGTGGGTTCTCGCACTATGGATACAGCACGCCAATTCGGCGCATCATTTCAGATCCCCAACTGTCACGGCAGCTATGAAGCCCTTGCTCAAGATCCTGACGTGGACGTCATTTATATTGCAACGCCCCATCCCTTGCATATGGACAATAGCATCCTATGCTTAGAGGCAGGCAAAGCGGTCCTCTGTGAAAAGCCTTTCACCATCAACCGGCAAGAAGCGGAGAAGGTGGTTGCCTGCGCAAAAAGCAACAATCTATTTCTCATGGAAGCCATGTGGACGCGTTTCCTGCCTGCGGTCCGCCAGGCTGTTACGTGGGTGCAAGATGGCGTCATCGGCGATGTGCGTATGATCCGCGCCGACTTCGGCTTTTATGCAGACTATGACGAAGAACCCAATCTTTTTGATCCTGCCATGGGCGGCGGAGCACTCCTCGATGTAGGCATTTATCCGCTGTCCTTTGCCGCGCTCTTTCTCGGCGCCGCACCGCAACGGCTGGTCAGCGCTGCACAGATCGGCCCCACCGGCGTGGATGAACAAAACAGCATAATCCTTCACTATGATAATGGCGCCCTCGCAACGGCATCCAGTGCGGTGCGTACGGAAACCCCGCAGGACGCCTGTATCATCGGTGAAAAAGGGTTTATCACCTTGCATCCCTGTTTCTGGCGCGCCGATACCCTAACCCTTTCCGTGCAGGAGCGCAATCCGGAAACGCTGCATTTGCCTTTAGTCGGCAACGGCTACAATTACGAAGCGGAAGCGGTGATGGACTGCCTACGGGACGGTCAAAAAGAATGCCCACGCATGCCCCTCGACGAAAGTATCGCGCTCATGGAGCTCATGGACCAAGCACGGGCGCAGTGGGGACTCCGTTATCCCATGGAATAAAGCTGGGCGGCAACGAAGCTTAACGCCGATAATTCCACGCACGGGCGCTGTACTTCTCGCGGGCAAGTTGACTGACCTCTTGCTCTTCCGCCGCCGACAGCTGCGACGGCGACGCAGCCGGACAAAAGACACGGCGCAAAGCATCGGCAAGCAGGGCGGGCGTCACCGACACAGGACGAACAAATTCCTTGTGCACACGGGCGCCTCGATATTCCGGACGATCCCAGGGTTCCGGCAGATAGCGTTCCATCGCTTCCATAGACACCTGATATAAGAGTGAGCCATGGTGCAGACAGGCGTTCCGTTTACGGCGCTGGGCATTGCCAGAACATTTCATGCCCTCTACTGCCAAGTCGGAAACACCTTGCCGCACCGCGTCAATACCGAGCAGCTTTAAAGCCTGCGCCACCTTATCCAGCAAAAAGGCATAGGAGCCGTGGAGCGCCGCCGTTTCCGGATAACGCTCATAGGAAAGGGCAAAAGCGAAATTGAAGGAACCCGGTCCTTGCAACACGGCGCCGCCTGCTGAACAGCGCCGCAAGATTGGCACGCCATCACGCTGACACGCCGCTTCATCGACTACTTCCGCCACAGACTGACTGGAGCCGATGGCGATAAAAGGGATGGGACACTCCCAAAAGCGCAGTGTATCCGTCATAGACGAATCTGCCACGCCTTCCAGCAACAGTTCGTCGAGGGCAAGATTGCGCGCAGGATCGGGATAGCTGACAGATAATAAACGCATGGTTCCTCCACAAATATCAAGATAAAGCAATGGGGTGATCCCCGGTCCCGAAGCATGGACTACAGGCGACAGTATAAAAGAATTCGCGCCATGCTGCAAGAGGCAGCACATCCCTTATCCAGTGAACTTTCGGGTCCGGTGTTGGAATTGGGTCAGGGGAAGCGTATACAATTCCTGCTGAACAGGGCAGGGATAAGCATGGCTTGAGCGGGAAGTCACGAGAGACAAAAGAAGGCAAACATGAGCCCATCAGATGCACAGACCATAGCAAAGAACCAACAAAACAGCGCCATAGCCGGCGGTGGTTTGCATACGGCGCAACTCCTGGCACGGCCGCCTCTCATGGAACGGTCAGGGGCGCAGGGCGTTAAACGCGTGAAGCTTGAAGAACACTATCGCCGCGCCCAGAAAGTCGCCTCGGAAACAGCACCTGTCACTTGGTTTCGAGGGTTCCTCATGACGCTGCTTCGCTGGGGGCTCAGCGCAATCGGGCTCTATAAACGGGGCAACCGAAACGCCTTGAACCTGCAGCTTGTGAAACAAGATCTCTTTTTCGATGTCTTACCCGCAGGTCTCTCCAAATTTCGTATCTTACACATTTCCGATTTGCATTTACCCGCCCGTTTCCCGGACTTAGCAAAAAAGATTGCTACACTCGTGAAGGACGTGGACGTGGATCTATGTGTACTCACCGGCGATTATCGTTGGGGCTATTACGGCAACGATGACCATCTCCCCGACCAACTTCCCGGCATTCTCAAAACTATCCATACGCGCTATGGAACCGTCGCCTGCCTGGGCAACCACGACAAATTAGAAACCGGTGCCCTCCTCGAGAAAATGCAGATTCCCGTCCTCTACAACGAAGGTTTCGCCATCACCCACAACGACAGCAGCCTATGGGTCTGCGGCATTGATGATCCCCACATCTTTAACGTTGACCGCATCGACCAAGCGGTCGAAGACGCGCCGAAAGATGCCTTTATCCTCATGCTCGCCCATTCCCCCGAACGTATCGCAGAAGCCGAAGAAGCGGGTGTATCCCTCTATCTCACTGGCCACACCCACGGCGGCCAAATACGGCTGCCCCTGATCGGCGCATTAAGCAAGAATGCCGCCTGTACCCAAGAACAAGTGGCGGGACCGTGGCAGCACAAAACAATGCAAGGCTACACGAGCTGTGGCATTGGGACTACCGACTTGCCCGTACGCTATCTCTGCCCGCCGGAAGCAGTGATTATCACCCTCCACCAAAAGACGTCGAACTAAGGGCGGCTTAAGCTTCGTTGAAGGAATTAAACTGAAGCACGAAACATGCGAAGCACAAACAAATTCTTATAATATCCGTGTGCTTCGTGGTTGAAAAAAAAGGGCGCTGATTCAAATTCGCATCGGAGTCCTTGATAGGGGTAAAATACGGGGATAAAGGGGCAATGCTCCTTATGAAGGTGTTATGTGCCTGCATCCGCCAATCTTGACCTGTGTGCAGCTGTGGTGATTTTCGGAAACATTTAGTGACAACGAAAAACAACAACTCAATTTTATGGAATGGACTCGCCGTTCTCTTATGGATCGGCATCTTCTTCGCCGGACTATTTCCGGAACCGATCTTCTT
>JAAYJI010000093.1 GCA_012523015.1 Candidatus Hydrogenedentota bacterium | reverse complement strand
CTAGCTTGGCCTTGAACTTATCCGTGAATTGTCTGCGTTTCTTGCCCATCTGCATCCTTTCTTTTTGACCATTTAAAGGATACAGATTCCACTTAAGACAGTGGTACTAATTTCGGGGTAAACCGCATATAACTTATATTCCGTAATAAGTCAAGATAAACGTTCTCGCGGAACATCTGACAAAGAAATACGAAATAAGGTCACCGTGTATCCCCTCCGTATTCCAAAATCGTCTATAGCCCCTACCCACATGTGCATCATGTCTTGGTGACTATTCGTAGTTACCCTTTTGACGGGAATTCTTATTTCACCACTCCTGACGATGCCTGCCGGCTGCCACCCCTACGAGGAAAAACAAAGCCGGTCTTGGTTCCCACGGCTTTCAAGTAAGACAGGGATGGGATGGGATAGAATATTTCCAGCGGGGTCGGCGCGATAGCGGAATATTACCAACCCAAAACCCAGGCCGGCGACGAACCCGCCGGACCAACCAAAAAGGAGCCACGCTCATGTTAACCAATCCGACCCTCGACAAACTGCAACGCCTGCGGCTGACCGGGATGTACGACGCCTACCGCGAACAACTCGAATCCAGCCGCTACGACGCACTCGGCTTCAACGAACGCTTCGCCCTGCTGCTCGACCGCCAGGAAGCCGAACAAGACACCCGGCGCTTGCAGGCGCGCCTCAAAAAGGCCAAACTGCGACAAAGTGCCTGTGTCGAAGACATCGACTACCGCAAGTCCCGGGGCTTGAACAAGCCCCTCGTGCAGGCCCTCGCCGAATGCCACTGGCTGCGTGGTCACGAAAACTGCATCATCACCGGACCCACCGGCGCGGGCAAGAGCTACCTCGCCTGCGCCTTCGGCAACCAAGCCTGCCGAAGGGGCTTCACCGTACGTCACTTCCGCGCCCCGAGGCTCTTCCAAGAACTGGCCATCGCCCGAGCCACCGGCCGCTACGAACGCATGCTGCGCGCCCTTTTGCGCACCGACCTCATCATCATCGACGACTGGGGAACGACCCTCCTGGCGGATGAAGAACGAAGAGACCTCTTCGAGGTTATGGAAGACCGCTACGACCGGGCTTCCACCCTCATCGCCGCACAAGTGCCCATCGAACACTGGCACGAAACCATCGGCGACCCCACCCTGGCCGACGCCATTCTGGACAGACTGATCCACAACGCCCACACCATCACACTCAAGGGAGAATCCATGCGAAAAAGAACAGCCACTTGACTTCTCGCCCCACACTCGATTACAAATACAAACAACAGTTGAAGCACCCGCGTCGCTACGCTCCGATTCGTCCGGAAAAAAGGGACCGATTCAATCGGAATACCAGGGCGGAATCCTTCGGAATCAGAGGGCGATTTCCTTCGGAACAAGTGGGCGGAATCGTCGGAATACGCATCCAATAATAGTTTTACTGCTGATGGCCAGGCCAGCACGACTTTCGCTGGGATCAGTCCCTGCGTGCGAACGGTCCCAATTTCCTCGTTTATGGGGAGGCTCAAAGCCTCATGACGAATTGCCCATTTCATACACAGCATCGAGCAGGGCGAAGTTTTCCTTCTCATTTTCGGAAGAAAGCATGACGGTGCCCTGCACCAAAGCGGACACTTTCTTGGATATTCCCGGAAGAGACAGATACTGCATGGGTGATTGTTTCCTGTTAACGACTGATTTACAGAGAAATGGCTGACCCTACTGTATGATGGCAGAGGAAACACCGCTTTTCCAAACCTATTTCATGGCCCGGCTCGCGTATGAATGATAATCTTATCAAGAAAACAGTCCAGTTTATTCGAGAGGGGGTTGACATCTGGCCGCAAATGGTTTAGAATTTTACATAGCATGTTAACATATGTTTGTAATAATTGCAGATGACGTAAGCGACTGTCATCGCTTATTGACAAGGAGGAGAACGTATGAATATACAATTGTTTTCCATACGCGCGAGGACGGCTTCCATGGGGGGCATCACAGCAACATGGGTCTTCCTCCTCTTACTCACGGGCAGCGCTTCGGCACAGATATTCAAATTGCCGCCCATACTCACGGGACCCCGTCCCACCGAATTGATGATCTTCCCTTTAACGCATTGGTCCACAAGCCACGACCTCTATACGGTGAATGCCGATGGTACGGGATTGAAGGCGTTGACGGACACGCCGGAAAACGAGTGCCACCCGGCGTGGTCGCCGGACGGCAAGCAGATTGCCTTCGCGCACGCCAAGGGCGGCCATATCGTTATCGCTGTCATGAACGCGGATGGGGGCGGAGTCCGTGATCTCATGGAACCGGATTTAAGTCAATCCGTTGAACGCATCAACTGCACGCCCGCCTGGTCGCCCGACGGTAGGCAGATCGCCTTCGGCACCAACCGCGACGGAAACCATGAAATTTATGTCATGGGCGCGGACGGATCAGACCCGCATAACATCACCAACAATCCCGCAGCCGACGCCTTTCCCGCGTGGTCGCCGGACGGCAAAAGAATCGCTTTCAATTCAAACCGCAGTGGGAATATGCAAGTCTGCCTGTGCGACACAGACGGATCCAATCTCCGATGGATTACCTCCGGGCAGGCGGCCCACCGATTACCAACCTGGTCAGCGGACGGAACGAAGCTTTTGGTGACATCGCAAGTCGCGCACGAAATGCCGGTCCTTCAAGTCGTGGATGTTCAGTCCCTGGAAAAGACGCCTCTCGATATCGCGGAATCAGGCATGTGGGGCGCCTGGTCGCCCGATGAGACCCATATCGCCTTCCTGGAATACGAGGAAGGATCGCTTCGGCTTGCCGTGGTCGACCGTGCCACGAAAACGAGCGTCCAGATTGATGTCGACAAAGACGCGACAGGCGGTCGTTCCGAATCTGGCAACGGTCAGCCGGAATACAGTTGGGTTTCGTGGGCGCCCGACGGCAAGAAGTTTGTATTCGCTTTTGGAAGAGGACCGTCAAGAAATACGTCCGCCCTGGATCCGCCTTCATTACCCTACCGCATGTTGTATCTGGGCGCCCATGGTGAGTTGTTCACGGCGAGCCCTGGAGCTGGTCTGAATGCAAATGATCTCCGTATTGCGCCCTTGGACGGCGGATTCGCGTTGGTCCATACCGGCCCGAAATGGTCCGGCACCTACGCCATCGTCCACCCGGATTGCCGCAT
>JAAYJI010000092.1 GCA_012523015.1 Candidatus Hydrogenedentota bacterium | reverse complement strand
TTGTTGGGTGCTGAAGTCACTGAGATAAACGCTCTTCAATTTAAACGGATATCCATGGAAGAGCGGGGCGGCTATGTGCTTGAAAAATGGCTTCTCGGCCGACAATGTGCCGGTGATCGTATTCCTGCCCTTTTCTACCGAGGCATAAGTACAACGCCGCAAGATGCGGTTCTTCTTGTCCATGGACAGGGAAAGGCTTATCTTGCTGATCTGGAAACAGGCGGCCCCGGACGCTTCATTCAAGAACTCCTTGATCATGACAAAGCAATTCTCGTCATTGACACCTTTGGAGTAGGGGAGTACCACAACCATGAGGGGGCTTTCAAGCGAGATAACACCACAAATTTCATGGACACTTTTCTTCCCACAGATACGGGATACCGTATACAAGACATCCTCACTGCCGGCGTGTTTTTAGAAAGCCGCTATGATCTAAGCGGCGCCATTACCCTTGTCGGCCTAGAACAGGCAGGTATTTTGTCCATATTTGCGGGAACGCTGGGGAAACACTTTTCTTCCATTATTGCCGATATGAACCAATTTGATCTTGATGATGATCAGCTTTGGCAAGAACAGTACTATGTGCCTGCCTTACGAGCCTTAGGAGACATACCTGCGGCCATTGCTGCCGGCGGCGCTCATCGTTTTACACTGTTCAATGTAAAAGAAGAAAACAAGATCCTCGGTGTGACAATAAAGGATCGAAGCCAGATCGACTATAATGATCTCTTGTAGAACGTTTCTGTTACACAGTCGGTAACCGAAACATAAAAAAATGAATATCCGAGAATGCAAGGGGTAGCTCTTTCTTGCTGTCAACCTTTTAAACCCAATCAGAATATTGTGCAACAAAAACAAAACACAGCCAACCGATATTTTCAGTCCTGTGCCAATGTCTTTTGGCAAGAAGTCTTCAGCATGGAATTGGACTATCTGCTTCAACACTTAGATAATCGCAGCCCTGTTCTGAGTATAGGATGCGGAACTGCTCCTATAGAAGAACGGCTTGCCAACAACGGCTATACGGTTTATGGAGTGGACATCCATGGAGAAATGTTAAAGTATGCCCCGGAAAACATCAAAGTCATAGCGGCAAGTGCAGAAAACCTGCCTTTTCCAAAATCCACTTTTGGCGCGGTTATTTCCGTTGCCTCATTGCAATTTATTCAGAACGTACAAAGGGCTGTGAAAGGGGCACTCTCTGTGTTGAAGCAACAAGGTGTGTTTATTGCCATGTTGCTCAATCCTGCATCCTCTTTTTTTAAAGAGAAGTTCAAACAGCCTAATTCATATATAAGCACTATAAAACACGTTAATCTTGAGTATATAGAAGACGTCATATCTGAAGACCTTTTCGTTGAAACGGAATATTACATCGGTGAAAATGAGGGAAAATTGTTCAAAAGCAGCGATTCTGCCCACGCCCTCTTATACATTGCCAAGGGATACAAAAAGCCTCAGCTCCATTAAAAAAAACACTCCCTCTATGAATAGCAGGTTCTATTTATGATTGTCTCTTTAATCTCATCTGAGAGTTCATTGAAGTAGGCGCAATAACCGGCAATACGAACGAGTAAGTCCGGATATTTTTCCGGATGTTCACGGGCATCAAGCAACATTTGTTTGTTTACAAGATTAGGCTGCAATTGCATGCCGCCCTTTTCGAAAAAGGCCTTAAAGATGGAGACATGATTTGGGACGCCGCAGGCGGCTTGAGAAGAACGCATCTCAGGATTTTGACACCAAGGGCAGCGCAGACGGCACCCCCGGAAAAAGATGGTGGTTCGAATCCCGGATCCATCGTATACACACGTACGTTGTATATTGCATACGTTCAGATGGCGCGTGTGCTCCATAATGAAGTCCTTATCAAAAACTTCTTGTACTTTGAAGCGCCAAAGTGACTGTGAATTCCAGTCCTATGGAAGACCATCACTCAACGATAAATTAGAGCGACAACATATGGTGTGCCCCCCGTAAACTGGTCCATGTATAATGAGAGTTTCGCATCTGCCCTTCGGGCAAGGAGACTT
>JAAYJI010000091.1 GCA_012523015.1 Candidatus Hydrogenedentota bacterium | reverse complement strand
TCCCCTCTTGTATGCCAATTGCCACACAGGGCCGGGCATACTTGCCATTGCAGGAACCGGCTCCGCCGTCCTCGCTTCTAATATCTCCACGAAGGCGCAGCGTCTTGGCGGCCGAGGCACCCTCTTCGGCGATGAAGGCAGTTCCTATGCCATTGGCAAAGCCGCGCTCCGTGCCTGTGCCCGCGCTATTGACGGTGTAGGGCGCGATACGATATTGACCACATCCCTTCCCGCACAGGTCGGATTGAAACATTTCGAAGCCTTCGTAAATTGGGAAGGAGCCCATTCCAAACGGAGCATTGCTGCCTTGAGCCTGACCGTGGCAGAAGCTGCCGCCCAAGGCGATCCTGTGGCGGCATGCTTAATTGATGAAGAAGCCCAACGCCTTGCTGCCTTGGTCATCAGCGCGCAGAAAAGACTCGGACTCCCACCTAACGTACAGGTTTATGAATATGGCGGGCTCCTGGATCACTGCGCCCGCTACCGCGACGCTTTCCGTGATGCCATTCACAGAGCCGGAGCGATGCAGCCCATGCCCTGTGCCTTGCGCGGAACAGAAGCCCTTTACACCACGGCAAAAACGCGTATCGCTCCGGACTGGGTATTCGTGAAGGAACCGGCTGCCTCACCACAGTCCGCGCCTCTGCCCGACACAGAGGCGCTGGATCAAAGCCAATTCATTGACACATTAACCACGGCTGAGCTGGTAGCAGTCATGCAGCGCGCCAACGAAACCACCGCGGCAGCAGTCGGTGCCGCCCATGAGGCGATAGGCAGTGCGATAACCTATGCCGCAGACAGCATACGCAGCGGTGGACGTATCCTCTACGCAGGCGCCGGTACAAGCGGGCGCTTGGGCGTATTGGACGCTTCTGAATGTCCGCCCACCTTCGGCGTATCACCCGAACGGGTGCATGGAATGATTGCCGGCGGCGACACAGCATTGCGCGACAGCGTGGAAGGTGCGGAAGACGACCGTCAACAGGGCGCCGCAGAAGCGGAAGCGCTCCAAATCAGCGCCCGTGATTTTGTCATCGGTATTGCCGCTTCCGGAGCAACCCCCTACGTGGAAGGAGTCCTATCCGTTGCCCGTGCTTCCAAGGCACGGACAGCGCTCATTACGAGCAACCCCGGCGCGCCCATTCTATGCGACTTGCTCATTGCCCTCAAGACGGGCGCGGAAATTTTAGCAGGCTCAACACGACTAAAAGCAGGAACCGCTGCAAAGATGGCGCTCAACATGATCACTACAGGAGCCTTCACCCAATCCGGATATGTTTACAAAGGACGTATGATCGGAATGATTCCCGCCAATGATAAACTGCGCCGGCGTGCGGCGCGCATCGTGGCGGATATTTCACAAATAAGCGAAGCGGAAGGGGCTGCATTTTTAGCACAGAGCAATTATCACATCGCCGCTGCCATACTCATGGCGTGTAGAAACCTGTCCCATGACGAATCAAAAGCCCTATTGGACAAACATGAGGGGAAGCTGCGAGACGCGCTCAACGAAGGAGCGGCGGAGGCTTAATGTTCTTTAAAAATAATCGCTCACAGCTTCAAAAACAATATGCAAGCGCCCTGATGTTGATGCTTGGTTTGTCTATGGCAGCAGCGGCCGCAATGGCGCAATCGGAGGAGACCGTGTCATCGGCGCACGCACAAGTGCGCATGCGATACGCTGTGTTGCCTGATGCCGTCACGTTCAAGACAACGGCGGCGGGCAGCTTGGAAGCGGGCGCTTCCCACTATCCCTTGGAAGCGGGAACATGGACCTTGCGCGCGGAGAACTTACAGCCGGCAAGACAACATTTTTATGTTTTTAAAAAATCTTTTCAACCCGGCGACGAAGTGCAACGGGATGCCTTTATAGCGCTTTGGCGTCAACGCGGCTATACCCCGCAAATAAAGACCTTGGGGAAACGGTTCCGAACCGGCACGGGCAGAATCATTGATAACCGTGTTTACTGGATCGCCATTGCACGTTTCGACAAAGAAGCCGATGCGACGGCACTCGCACAAAGCATGCAAGACGACCCCATCCGTCCCTGGATCCGTAGTGAACGGGTACTGCCCGGTTCCTGCACCTTCACTCTTCAAGGAACAAACACAAGCAAGCCCCTGACGCTGACCGCCCCCTTAAAAATACACTGCACGGCGCCCATCGAAATTATGAATCTATCTGATGCCTATTGGAAAAGTAATCAGCGAAACCGCCTCTTCCATGGACCCCTCGAAATTACGGTGGGCTATGGTCGGGATCTTGAAGTCTACGGCACCCTGGCGGTAGAAGAGTATTTGCGCGGCGTCGTGCCAGCCGAGATGCCCGCATCTTGGCCTTTAGAGGCGCTGAAAGCACAAGCCATCGTCGCACGCAGCGAAATCTACGCGAGCATGGCAGGCAAATATGAATTGGAAGGTTTTGATTTTACGATCTTCGAGAGTTGCAGAGCCTATAATGGTGTTAGTGGACATGCCGTGCAAAGCGATGCCGCAGTCGCCCAAACAAAGGGCATGGCATTGGTCGCGCAAAATAAATATATCAGCGCTGTCTTTTCTTCGTGCTGCGGAGGCTGGACAGAGAACAACGACAATGTTTGGAGCGGGCCTCCGGATCCAGTATTACGCGGGAAATCTGATCTGCGCACAAACTCACCTTCCATATCGCCCGCCCAAAACTTGCGCACATGGTTGACCACCGCGCCCGATGCGTGGTGTGCAGGAGACAGCGCAGGCTACCGTTGGCAAAAATCTTATTCTCGTTCCGAATTGACAGAGATTGTAAACCAACGGCATAATTTAGGTACTGTACTGCGTATAGAAGAAGGCGCGCGCGGCGTCAGCGGCAGACTCAAAACGCTGACCATTGTAGGCGAAAAAGATTCGATCACGCTCACCGGTGAATTGAATATTCGTCAAGCATTTGGAGGATTGCCCAGTGCGATGGTTATAATAGAGACTGTGATGAACGGAACTTCACCTGCTGTCTATACTTTTACAGGCGGCGGGCGTGGTCATGGCGTAGGTATGTGTCAATACGGTGCTCGGGGTATGGCATCGGCAGGAAAAGATTTCGCTGCCATTGCGGCGCACTATTTTCCCCATGCTGACCTAGAAAGGACAATGGAATGAACCTAGAAGCAATTCGAAACAAAAAAGCACGTTTCATCATTGGCCTCATGTCCGGTACTTCCTGTGACGGCATTGATGCGGTTCTGGTGCGTATCAAAGGAACAGGGCCGGGGCTGGCCATGAAGCTGATCGCCCACCAATCCTTTCCCTATGACAATGATCTGCGGCTGCGACTTCTGAGCGAACACTTGACAGCCAAAGAAGTGTGCCTCCTCAATTTCGAACTTGGAGAGTTGATGGCAGATGCCTGCTTATCCATGATGGATATTGCAGACAACAATGAGGTGGAGCCTGATTTTATTTCCGTTCACGGCCATACTATCGGCCACTATCCCCCGGGAACAGGTGAGGATAAACAGATCGGCACCATGCAGATCGGTGAAGCCGCCGTAATCGCTCAGCGCACCAAACTGCCCGTCGTATCAGATTTCCGCGTTCGAGACATGGCCGCTGGCGGACAAGGCGCGCCCTTGGTACCCTATTCGGATTGGCTGCTCTTTCGAAGAAACGACCGGACCGTCGTCTGCCTCAACATTGGAGGTATCGCAAATTTAACCGCCGTTACCCCGCGCTTTGAAGACATACTCGCCTTTGACACCGGGCCCGGAAATATCGCCATTGATGGCGCAGTGCGTCTGCTCAGCCGCGGAAAACTCGCCTTCGATGAAGACGGAGAAGCGGCCAACCGAGGCAACGTCATAGACGAATTTTTGGAATATTTATTAAGCGATATTTATTTCACCAAAGACCCGCCCAAAAGCACCGGCAGAGAACGTTTCGGCGTAGATGTCTATCTCCGCGATGCGCTGGCAAATCGACGGGATCATGCCTATGAAGATCTCGTCTCGACAGTAACACAAGTGACCGTGCAAAGTATTGCCGATGCCTATAAAAACTACATCATGCCCAACTACGAAGTGTCTCACATGATCGTAAGCGGCGGCGGCGCCATGAATAACGCAGTCATGCAGCGGCTCAAAAATGCCTTGCCAGAGGTTAAAATTTATATCAGCGACCGCATCGGCATTTCTTATGATGCACGGGAAGCCATTGCCTTCGCCATTCTCGGCAACGAAACGATTTGCGGTACGCCCGCCAATGTGCCCCAAGCAACCGGCGCCTCCGAATCAGTGGTTCTCGGTAAGATCACCCCCGTATGATCGCCCTGTTGCAGTAAGGCTGCACGCTCGAAACAAAATAAAAAAGGAAGCCTAGAGATATGGTTGATCCCGAATTATTAAAGATACTGGTTTGCCCCGAAAACAGAAGCCCCCTACACGAAGCGACGCCGGAAATTTTGGCACAACTCAATGAGGCAATAGCCAAGGGAACACTGCGCAACCGAGGTGGAGAAGTGGTTCAAGACAATATCGACGCCGCCCTGATCCGACAAGACGAAAAAGTCTTATACATCATCCAAGATGCCATCCCCTACATGCTCATCGAAAAGTCCATTGTCTTGGATAGCATCAAGGAGCAAGAAGATTAAAGCGCCGCGACCCCGCCCCGTCACGCCTCAAGCCTAAAGACTTCTTGCAGAGGCACAGCGACCGGTGAATTGTCCGGATTCGTTTCCATCAGATCTTTCATAGACGCCCACCATTTTTGCATGATCGGGAGGGACGCCAAAGAATCCGTTGTGTTGTCCTCGGTCAGCTGTTGAAAGGCGAAGAGCGTCCCTGTTGCCTCTTCAAGAAAAATAGAATAGAAGAGGATGCCCGAAGCACGCAGCGCCGCCGACAATTCTGGCCAGAGCGCATCGTGTCGCCGCTGATATTCTTCCTTGTTACCCTCTTTAAGCTTCATGGTAAAGGCATTGACAATCATGACCCGCTCCTTCTTTCTGCTCATAGTGCAGACTTTCGATCAAGCAACGTAAACGGCGCACACACGGCGGCGGCTCATCAATCTTTCAGAATCATGTTATATTTCGGACACGCGAAATGGGCGCCTGCGCCAGGCGTTAATTCTGCATAATGCCGTTTGATCACAGGTCCGGAGGGATCCAGATCGTTGACCAAAATGGAAAAGCCAAAGCTTGATCCCGGCACAAAGTCAACTTGATAGAGCTCCTTGATGGGATAGGCGGCTTCATAAATAATACGTCGGCCTTCTTGAACGACGCCAAGCGAAACGGCCGTGGTAATGACGTCCAGATGTTTGTCCGGAAGATCATGCGAAAAAACCTGCGGGTCCCGCGGCGTGAGACTGAAGCTCCAATTGGAATTTTCAATCCACAGTTCCACGCTGTCCGCCATCCAAACCACATCCCCATAATAGGGCTGATGAAATTCGTTGTCTTCACTTTCAACGGCAATGTACAGATAGTCATCATCCCACATGACCCGGGCGCAGGCCTCTAAATCATCGGTATCGGCAGGGTCATAGCTCACGCCATAACGCATGGGCAGGCAGGGCGCATGGCTCCACTCGGAGAGGTCGCCGTCAAGAATTACCGGCTGCGCTGCTCTCGGTACGTCCACGGTCGGAGCGAGATCCACATCCCTGTTCAGAGCAATCGTTTTTCCCGTAACAGGATCTTCAACAACCCCCTCCAACGACGGAACAGGAAAGAAATCAGGGCCGGCATGTTTCATGACCGTTGTTTGGCTCTCCTGCGATCCGGCCGCGACCGACACCTTCCAAACCAGATCTTCCACCTGCCATTGAGGCGGACAGGTCCAGCGCAATTCCATCTTCAACGGCGTGTCAAAAGGATTATGCACCGTCATGGTAACGGGTTGATCGAAAGCTTGGTTCCAAGGATGCGCAATGGGCTCCCGCTCTATCATCGCTTGTATCGAATGGAGCCGTTTCACACCGGCATCGGTCACCAAGTCCGCAGAAAACACAGCGCCCGGTTTGATTAAGGAGATCGTATATTCTTCACCGCGCACTTTCACCCAAAGATAGCAGAAAAAACCGCCTTCTTCTTCAGGCTCACGAAAGCCGCCGCCGGCGCTCCCGCAAATAATGTAGCGGACGCCATCCTTTTCGCCATAGTCGCGATAGTAATGTTCGTGTCCTGAAATGACTGCACGAACCGGATAACCTTGGATGATGTCAGCAGTAGGCTGCCAATCGCGTTCCCAGTTAAGGGCAAAGAAGGGTACGTGCAAGAAAATGAAGATATGTTCCGCCGGATTATTCGCTAAGGTATCGCGCAGCCAATCCCGCTGTTCTTCGGAGAAGCCGTCCGGATGGCCCGGCTCTTCCGTATTCAAAATGACAAAGAGCGTATTGCCGCGCGTGAAGGCATAATATAAAGGGGCGACCCGTTCTTCGTAAACGCGCATCACTTCGACTTCTTCGTTAATATCATGATTCCCGGGCGTGGCAAAAAAGGGCGCGTTAAGCTTTTCCACGTTCCCTAAAAATTCATCCCACATGGGACCGATCTCTGCCGCCGGACCGCCCATGATCATGTCTCCTGCACACACGATGAGATCAGGATTGAGGAGGTTCCATTCGTCCATCATATCGAGGAAAATTTTGGGCGTACCCAGGAAGCCGCCAGGCTGAGGGTCAGCACAAACAACAAAATCACAAACCTCCGCCGACACTGCTTTGCTCTTTTCTAATTGCGCCAAACTTTTCGCGGCAAGGCTCTCCGCAACGACGGGCATAGACAAGACGAGTACAAGACTAAGGAATACAAAAGCGCTCTTTAAACGGATCATCAACAACTCCTTTCAGTAGAGTTCGTGATCGGGCTCCATCGTATACCGCAGGCAGGGACGCATAGGACAGGCGCCTACGCTCCAACAAAGAAACATCACGCAGGAATCTCCAGCACCGTGATAATCGGCTCCGACAGACTAACCGAATCATTTACAAGAAATTGTATCAAAGCCTATGCCTTGAGAAAAGCTTTCACGAAAATAAACAAGGTGCTGAAATAACCAGGGAGACACTACTGCCCCTTGAGGACGGGGTGAAACATAGCGCACTCCGATCCATAGGGCAGACCCGAGGCAGAGGTTCATTGCGCCCGAGGTGTTTTTATCATTGATGCCTTGCGTTATACACGTCGATTCGCCTACCCACGTTCGTCCATCCCGTCCATTCTGTCCGCGCCATCTGTGCGCTCCGTGAGGCGAAGAACTGTCCCGTGTAGGGGCGCGATTCATCGCGCCCGAGGTGTTTTTATCATTGAGGCCTTGCGTTATACACGCAGACTCGCGTACCCACGTTCGTCCATCCAGTCCATCCGGTCCGCGCCATCTGTGCGCTCCGTGAGGCGAAGAACTGTCCGGTGTAGGGGCGCGATTCATCGCGCCCGAGGTGTTTTTATCATTGAGACGTTGCGGTATACACGTCGACACGTGTACCCACGTTCGTCCATCGGGTAGATCCTAGGGCGCGATAAATCTCGCCCCTACAGGGGATGCGGCGACGCGGGTATAGAGCAAGAAGTACGGATTGCCCCGCCGCCTGCACCGCCACCGACAGCGCCATCTGTGCGCTCCGTGAGGCGAAGAACTGTCCGGTGTAGGGGCGCGATTCATCGCGCCCGAGGCGTTTTTATCATTGAGGCGCCGCAGTATACACGTCGATTCGCCTACCCATGTTCGTCCATCTTGTCCATCCTGTCCATTCTGTCCACCGGGTCCATCCGGTCCATCGGGTAGATCCTAGGGCGCGATAAATCTCGCCCCTACAGGTGTTGCGTCAAAGCGTGAGCGTGGGGTGTTGCGGCGACGTGAGTCTGTAGCCTTGATCGGGGATTGCACCGCCGCCTGCCCGCCGCCACCGGCAGCGCGGGGCATGGACACGCGCCACAGATTGCTTGCACGATCACGCCTTTGCGGAACCGTGCGAAATGAAATTTCGCGACCTATTGGGTTCACAACTGGAAAGTTGGGAAGCAGCGAGCAACACGCACCCGCGCGGGTTGCGACTGGAATATGCCCACCAATCTTTAGCTTGCCGTGGTTTCAATCCACGCTCCCGCACGGGGAGCGACTGCATCGCGCGAGGCCGTGGCCATGACGCGCATGTTTCAATCCACGCTCCCGCACGGGGAGCGACGGACTGGGTCCGCCCAGGGAAGCGCGAGAATACAAGTTTCAATCCACGCTCCCGCACGGGGAGCGACGATCGATACTCTAGACTGGCTCTTGCGCAGAGTCGTTTCAATCCACGCTCCCGCACGGGGAGCGACCGCGCCGAAAGGAGAACTGAAATGTCGATTCTGGTTTCAATCCACGCTCCCGCACGGGGAGCGACCGCGCCGAAAGGAGAACTGAAATGTCGATTCTGGTTTCAATCCACGCTCCCGCACGGGGAGCGACC
>JAAYJI010000090.1 GCA_012523015.1 Candidatus Hydrogenedentota bacterium | reverse complement strand
CTTGCGCATTTGCGCCGGAGCCGGGCTCCTGCAATTGCCGCGTAAAAAAGCGTGCCGCGAAAGAGTGCAGTTCCAACAAACGCCGCCGCAAATAATCATCTCGGTTATCGCTGCGCCCTGAACTTTCCAAGACAACGCCCGCACGATCCGCCAGCTTCTGCAGCGCCTCATTAAAACTTAAGCCTTCAAGTTCCATCAGAAAATGCAAGACATCACCGCCCTGACCGCTGCTGAAACAATAGTACATCTGGCGGTCTCGGCTCACCATGAAAGAGGGCGTCTTTTCATTCGTGAACGGGCTCAACCCTTTGAAACGATGATTGCCGGAGTCTTTCAGTTCCACGTGCTCCCCTATTACATCTACGATGTCACAGGAGGCAAGAACCCGGCCGATCATTTCTCGAGAATATTTTTTCAACAACTACCTCATAGCGTACGGCCAGTTTCAAAAACAAGTACAGCAATTATAAGTCCCAAATTGGCAACAAGATAGGGATGTCAATCCAATTCAAACAACAGGACTACTATAAAAAAGACACACCTCTGGCACTTTCTTATGTCAAGAGTGTACCATAACTAAGGTAAAAAAGCAAGCTGCTGAAAAAAATAAAAAGAAATGCTCTGTGATCCATCCGAAGCGATCTCATGAGCGGCCTGTCAGGGCGCCGGATTCATACGCTTGCGCCGGAGCGCCGCGTCATGCTCACAGCGCCCTTTACTTCATCAAAGTGCTTCTATATGGTATAATAGCGTGGCGGAGGAAAAGGCAGGGACAAACACTAAGGAGAACTGTTCATGGCAGTAGCCCACATTATACTTCCCGATATCGAAGAAAGCCCGGCATACAAAATTGCCGATCTCAGTTTGGCCGCTTGGGGCCGCAAAGAAATCGAAATGGCAGAAAAAGAAATGCCCGGTCTCATGGCGGTTCGTGAACGATACGCTGCCCAAAAGCCCCTCAAAGGAGCCCGTATCATGGGCTCTTTACATATGACGATCCAAACAGCCGTGTTAATCGAAACATTGCGCGCTTTGGGCGCCGAGATACGCTGGGCAAGCTGCAATATTTTTTCCACACAAGACCATGCCGCCGCGGCCATGGCTGCGGAAGGTGTGCCCGTCTTCGCATGGAAGGGAGAAACCCTCGAGGAGTACTGGTGGTGCACCTACCAGGCCATGCGCTTCCCGGACGGCAAGACGCTGAACCTAATCGTCGATGACGGCGGAGATGCAACCTTGCTTATCCACCGCGGCTACGCCCTTGAAGAGCATTTCAACAAAACAAAAGAACTGCTGCCCATTTCCAAAGACAACCATGAAATTGAAGTGGTGGATACACTTCTCCGTAAAATTCATGGCAAAGATCCCGACTATTGGCACCGCGTCGCAGCGGACTGGATCGGCCTGTCCGAAGAGACCACGACGGGCGTGCATCGACTTTATCACATGATGCGTGACGGCAGCCTGCTCACCCGAGCCATGAATGTCAACGACAGCGTCACCAAATCCAAATTCGATAATCTATACGGGTGCAGAGAATCCCTCGCT
>JAAYJI010000089.1 GCA_012523015.1 Candidatus Hydrogenedentota bacterium | reverse complement strand
TATCGGCGCCATCTTCTACACCTCTATCTCGATGACCGCCACCTGGATGGTCTTTGTGGTAGCCTGTCTCATCTCCATGTTCACCATGCTGGGCATGATCAAATGGCTGGAGAGGATCGCGAAATAAATGTCCAAACGTTTCTGAGATACCAGGAGGAGAGTAGTTTTACTCTCCTCCCTTTTTTATACGAAGGTGAGTCTGAAAACGGTCCAACCACTGTCTGTTAAATGAGTCAGCGTCCCACCGTGCAGGCGCATAATATAACGCGATACGCTCAGCCCGATCCCGGTGCCGGAATGCTTGGTGGTGAAAAACGGAACAAAAATATTGGGAAGCACATCTTCGGCAATGGGCTGGCCGTTATTGCACACATCCATATGTATTTTTTCCTTCTCTTCCGACAATTCGATCCTGATCTGTCCCTCTTCTCCTGAAACAGCTCCGGCGGCATTTTTTAACAGGTTGAGCAACACCTGCATTATCTGCGACTCATCCAACTGTCTCACGGTAGGTGCAGTAGGCAGGTGCAGGGTCACCGATATTCCCTTCTCTTCAAGGACAGCCGCTTCCAACACGATTGCCCGTTCGATAATGGATTGCAATGAAACCGGATTCAGTTGAGGTTTGGGGATCCCCGTAAACCGGCGATAAGAATTGACGAAATTTATTAACCCTTTGGCGGTCGTATTAATGGTTTGCAACGCCTCTACGGTATTCTGCATCAAGGGATCCTTTTCACCGTTGGGTTCATCCTGCCGGAAAGCGGACAGCAACATATCGGTCAGCGACGTGACAGGTGCGATCGAGTTCATGATCTCATGCGTCATCACACGGATCAACCGTATCCACGAATCCATCTCCTTATAATCCAGTTCGCTCCCGATGTTATTCAGTGTAATGATCTTCAGTTTTTTTCCTCTCAGGATAACTTCGGAAACTCTCAGGCTCAACTGCATCTCCTCCCGTTCATTGGCTATTTTAATGGTTTTCGTATCAGATGCCTCCAGATTGCGGAACAGATCGGGAAAAGATTTATCGATATTCGCCAGTTGATTGATATGGGTAAACACCGGAAGTCCCAGTAACCGGTTGACGGTTCGGTTTATCTGCACCACCAGATTGTCCTCATTCAGAATGATGATACCGGTATAAACGCTTTCCATGATAACGCTCAAGAATTTCTCGTTCTCCATCACTTCTTTACGGGCTCTTGACAGGATATCCTTGATGCGGTTCATCATCTTGTTCAACTCCTTTTCCCTCCTCGAAAGTTTGGTTTCCGCGAAATTGAACGAGTAATCGCCATTATCCAGCGCATTGAGCAGGAAAATAATGTTCTTGTTGAACTGATTGTAACTCCGGCGCAGTTTATAGAGCAGGAAAAAGGCAAAGAATACGGACAACGCCATGTAAACGTATTCCGTTTTTATGGCAAAATAAGTGCTCATCACTACCGCTGCGATCAGCAGGATCATGTAGAGGTACAGCTTGTATTCGATGGATTTAAACATGGCTGGGACGGTTAAAGTCCGTATTTCTTAATTTTGCTGTAAAGCGTAGGGCGGGAAACCCCTAATTCTTTTGCGATGGCCGATATATTGCTTCCGTAGTTACGCATGGCCTGCTCTATAAGCACCCGCTCCATTTCTTCCAAAGTGGCATTTTCAAGGTCTTTCCTCTTTCCACCGCCCTGCGGCCGGAGAAAAAGGTCGGACGAATCGATTACCCGATTGTCCGACAAGATAAGCGCTTTCTCTATCGTATGTTCCAGTTCACGCACATTGCCCGGCCAGGCGTATTCCTGCATCTTCGCGATGGCCTCTTTGTTCAGCGTTATACCGGTTTTATTGTATTTCACGGCAAAACGGTGGAGGAAGAACGATGCCAGTCCGGGAATATCCTCTTGCCTGCTACGTAAAGGCGGCACTTCAATCTGAATGGTGTTGATTCGATAGAGCAGGTCTTCCCTGAAAAGGCCGTTCTCTACATCGAGGAATAGGTTGTGGTTCGTAGCGCAAATCAACCGTATATCCACAGCAACCGGGTTATTACTACCAACCCGGATAATCTGACGCGACTGCAGGGCATTCAGCAGTTTTGCCTGAAGTGGATAACTGAGGTTCCCGATCTCATCGAGAAAGAGCGTCCCTTTGTCCGCCGCCTCAATTTTCCCGGCTCGGTCACTGTGCGCATCGGTGAACGAGCCTTTTACATGGCCGAAAAGTTCGCTCTCAAACAGCGTTTCGGTAACCGCTCCCATATCCACCGTGACAAGTGACTCGTTTGCCCGTAGCGAGAGTTGATGTATCTTGCGTGCAATCACTTCTTTACCGGTTCCATTCTCACCGGTGATCAATACATTGACGTCTGTTTTCGCCACTTTCTCTACCAGGCGCAACAGTTCCCGCATCACGGGGGAATCCCCCCAACAAATATCGCTTTCCCTGCTCAACTGGGAGTTAAGGACATATTGTTTCTCTTTCAGTTTGCTCACTTCCTTTCGTGAGATCCGCAATTCCACCGCAGACTGCAATGTAGCCAACAGCTTGGCATTGTCCCAAGGCTTTACCACAAAATCCGAAGCGCCTTTTTTCAGGGCGGTTACTGCCAGATCGATATCCGCGTAAGCGGTGAAAAGTACCACCGGCAGATCGGAATTGACCTTTTTCACTTCCGAAAGCCAGAACAGGCCCTCGTTCCCGGTATTGATCCCCGCCGAATAGTTCATATCAAGCAACACCACATCGGGACTCTTTTCCCTCACCATTGCTAACAATGTGTTGGGTGAAGAGAGCAGGATTACCTCCTCGAAATGGGCATTCAGTAAAATTTTAAGTGCGCTGAGTACATTTTTGTTGTCGTCGACGACAAGAATACGTCCTTGATTCATCTTATATACGGTTATTTTATTCGGCGTATGGAATTTTTTAGAACGAAGAAGTAGAAAATAAAGAAGTAAGAATTCAGAATTTCTTACTTCTTGTTTTTATTTTAACAAGAATCTGCATCTTAACTGCATTCCCGGATACAAATGTAACCAAAATATTGTCAAATTATCAACACCATTGTAAAATAATTTTACAACTTGAATTATGATCGGTAAATATAATTATTTGATTAACAAAGACTTAATATTCTTGGCACAGTATTGGTTCCTGTTTTCTCAAAATGAACTATTTCGTTAAGCAATCCGAACAGAAGGCAAGTTTACATGCCTTCTGTCGTTACAAGAATTGAAAATAGAGGAGCAAGGGCGACTCAAATAGTCTAATGTAAATGAACTGAAAATATGAATCGATTCTTATCTCTGTTACTGTTATTATTCGTTGCGGGCGCAACTTTAAAGGCGCAGGAAAAACGATGGGCACTGGACGACTGCATACGATACGCGGTAGAAAACAGTCCGAAAGTCAACAAGCAGAAAGCGCAGAACACCATTTACCAGCAGGATTACATGAATGCCATCGGCAGACTCATCCCCTCGCTGAACGTAAGTACGAATGCTTATTTCAATTTCGGCCGCGGGGTGGACTCCGAAACAAACACCTACACCAATATTAACTCATTCAGTAATTCCTACTCCGTCTATTCCAACTTAACGATCTTCGACGGCTTCTCCAATATCTACAGGATAAAAATGCAGAAAGCGAATAAGCTTGCGGGGAAACAGCAGTTGGAACAAGAACGGGAGATGGTGGCTTACGACACGATGGAAGCGTATTTCAACGTGCTCTACCATAAGCGGATGGTCCAGTTGGCGCAAGAACAGGCGGAAGAGAGCGCCAATAACATGAAGCAGGCAAAACGGATGGAAGAGCTGGGCATGAAAGCCAAACCCGACGTGGCGGAAATGGCGGCCAAAGAAGCAGCCGACATCTACAATCTTACGCGGCAAAAAAATCTGCTCACCATCGGCATTATTCTGCTCAAGGAAAAAATGAATTTTCCGGTGGATGAAGAACTGGATATCACCGATAAACAGGCCGTCGAATTGATAGTCAAATCGAGCGAGTCGGTTCCGGCGATTTATGAAACGGCCAAAACAATCAACCCAAAAGCGTTGTCCGCCGAGTCGACCCTGAAGGTGCAAGAGATGAATCGGCGTTCCGCCATCGCCGGTTTTTCCCCTGTCATCTCGATGGAAGCGGGTCTGTCCACAGGGTTTGTAAGATACCTCGACGGAAGCGATTATGCCACGTTCTACGAACAGCTTAGAAATAAACGGGGAACCTATGTCGGATTTACGTTGTCCGTCCCCCTGTTCAACGGTTTCTCAAAATCGACCACCTACAAACGGAGCAAAGCACAGGTGGTCATTGCCAAAAACGAGTTTCAGGAAACACTCCGCGCGCTCTATAGCGAGATCGAGCAAGCGGTGGCGGACATGAACGGGCAGGCAGACGCTTACTTGCAGGCGGTGAAACAGCGGGAAGCGATGGAAACCGCACACGAAGCAAACCAGAGGAAATATGAAGAAGGATTGATCAGCTCACTCGAACTGCATACCAGCGCCAATCGCGTAGTAGAGGCAAAAGCCGAAGAGCTGAACGCCGAATTGCATTACCGGTTAAAAGCGCGTCTGGTGCGCTATTACATGGGAGAGTCTTTCGTAGAAGGTGGAGAGATGATGGGACAATGAAATGAATCAGTAAAATCAATAAATCAGTAAACGATATGACGGACATCTTAATTGAGAAGAAAAAAGGATTGAAAAAGAAACATATTCCCTTCATCATTGGCGGGGCAATATTTGCGACGGTTATTGTATGGCTGATCTTCGGCAATCACGCATCAAAACTGAATGTGGAGGCCAACCGTATCTCTATTCAATCCGCAACCCGCGGCGAATTTAATGATTACATACGCGTCAGCGGACAGGTACAACCCATAAGCACCATACAACTGAGTGCCATCGAGGGCGGCATGGTGGAAGCGAAACTGGTGGAAGAAGGTGCCGGAGTGAAAAAAGGCGATATCATCGTCCGGCTGAGCAATTCGATGCTGAGCCTAAACATATTGGACAGCGAAGCGCAACTGGCCGAAAAGCAGAACTTCCTGCGCAACACACAGGTAGCGATGGAGCAGGACAAGCTGACGCTGAAAAAGGAAAAATTACAACTTGATCTAGATGTTACCCGCAAACAACGCAAGTATGCACAGTACCAAAAACTGTATGAAGAGGAGTTAACTTCCAAGGAAGAGTACCTGCAGGCAAAAGAGGATTACGAATTTGCCGTGGATGGGCGGCAATTGGTTGTAGAACGCCAGAAGCAAGATTCTATTTATCGCAGTGTGCAAATCGACCAGATGGAGGAGAGCCTGCACAATATGCGCCAGAACCTGATGCTGATACATCAGCGGAGCGAGAACCTGAATATCAAAGCACCGGTGGATGGGCAGTTAGGCTTGCTGGATGTAGAGATCGGACAAAATATTCCTACCGGAGGACGCATCGGGCAGATCAGTGTATTGTCCGACTACAAGGTGGAAGCCTTGATCGACGAACACTATATCGACCGTGTAAGGAACGGGCTGGATGCCACATTTGAACGGCAGGATAGAAACTTCGCGCTGCGCGTGCGCAAGGTATTCCCCGAAGTGCGTGACAAGCAGTTCAGAACAGAATTTATGTTCGAGGGCGAACGTCCCGACAACATCCGTGCCGGGCAGACCTATTACATCAGCCTGCAACTCGGACAACCGGTAGAAGCGGTCTTGATACCACGCGGGCCGTTCTATCAGACCACTGGCGGGCAATGGATATTCGTCGTTACCGCAGAGGGGAACAAAGCTGTAAAACGCAAAATTACCATTGGGCGGCAAAACCCCAACTATTACGAAGTGACGAGCGGACTCGAGACGGGAGAAAAAGTGATTACCTCCAGCTACGAAACATTCGGCACGGCAGAAGAGTTGATTTTAAAATAAAGAAATTGCCATTGAATTCCTTATAGGAGATTCTCAAGATTCACCAAGCAAAACAGCTATTACAAAGAAAACATTGGGAAACATCGTGTTACTTAGTAAGAATTTCTTTTATATTGAAATGCTTTAGATGTCGAGTATATTAAAT
>JAAYJI010000088.1 GCA_012523015.1 Candidatus Hydrogenedentota bacterium | reverse complement strand
TTCTTATCCCAAGGTCGATGATATCGCTACTGTTCTCCCCTCCACGATCAAAGACTTGGCGCTGCGCCGTTTCGAAAATAACGATAAAGCCGCGCAGCCTGTCATCGAAAGCTTACAGCAAATACAGCCAAGTGAAGAAGACGATGATTCCGTGCTGAGCGCCTTCAATCTGCTTTTAGAAAGCCTTTCACTCATCGGCGGCGATTCTGCCTTCAACGAAATTCAGACACATCTCGCTGATGAAAACCTGCAAGTCAGAAAAAATGCGCTCCTCAGTCTATCCCGCTTTCAGCGAACCGAGACCCTTGAAATGTTGCAGCAGCGCGTAAAAGAAGAGCAGGACAACGCCACACGCGCCCTCGCCTATTCCAAATATCTCGGCGCCATGAGCACTGCGAAAATACTGCCCGGCAAGGATGTAGATGAACATTTGCGCTATGCCGCGGGGCAGGCACAAACGACGGCGGCACGTCGTGAATTCCTAGCTGCTTCTTCGCAATTGCCGTCTCTTGAATGTCTGCGATTGATTGAATCGGAATTGGACAATCCGGAAGTGGCAGCCGAAGCACTGCGTGCCGCACTCACGGTCAGCCGCGCGCTCACCGGGGCTTGGCCAAAAGAGGCGGCCGCACGGCTGCGCGCCATTGCCGACGACGAAACCCAAGGGCAAGAAATACGTCATGAAGCGAAAGATGCACTCAATACCATGCGAAGTCACAAAGACTATCTCATGGCATGGGAAATGGCGGGACCCTATTTTGAAGACAACACCATTGCCTATTTCCTTTTTGAACAGAAATTCCCACCCGAAAAAGACGCTGATTCTGCCAACTGGCGCTGCTTCCCGCTTCTGCCCAAAACTGAACCTCCTTTCAAACTGGATTTCAACCGAGTGCTCGGCGGAGATAATCGTGTCGTATTCATACGCTCTTTTATTAACTCACCCACCGATCAAGACGCAGTGCTTGAACTCGGCACAAACGACGGCTGCAAACTGTGGTGGAATGGAAAATTAATCCATGGGATCAATGTGGGGCGTCCTTTGACTCCCGGCGAAGATAAATTGGAGCTGCAGT
Organism: Candidatus Hydrogenedentota bacterium; assembly: GCA_012523015.1. Lineage (NCBI taxonomy): Bacteria > Pseudomonadati > Candidatus Hydrogenedentota > Candidatus Hydrogenedentota bacterium. Next base: position 10,566 of record JAAYJI010000088.1, on the reverse strand, counting down.
TAAATGCCGGCCTGAATACACTCATGGTCGCCGTGTTTCAGCAAGAAGGTGATTGGGGCGCCACCTTGCGCTTCGTTGACCGCGAAGGCAACACTTTGGAAAATATCACCGCCTCTACGCAACCCTAATCGCTGGAATACAAATTCTTAACACTAACTATCTATTTTGAAGCAGGCGCATATCATCGCGCCTGCTTCAATGTTTTAGAACTATGCATGAACACAAATTAAGAGAGAGGGAGGAACTCCTCTCTAATCCAACAAGTAAGAGCGGATATATTCTTATTTCGAGTTTGAAGCTACGCCTTCATGAAATGGACTTTAGATTTTGAGTATGGCATACTTTAGGATCAGGAATAGGTATCCGTCAGACTGTGGTGCAATACTCAGACATGAATTTTCAGCGAGAACTAGAGCACTGCATGTAAGCGTGCCGGGATAGGTAGTAATACAGTCGCGCCAGATTCCAATTTTAACTGCAACCTTTTTCAGGAGATACATGCCATGCAATCTTGTTTTTCGTTCCTTATCCTCAAAAAAATACGGCCCTTACTGATTCTACTCGTAACTATAGCCTTTCTTTCTTCCACCGCCGCCGCAGTAGAGAATTGGCATGAACACGTCTTTTTCGGGCTCCACTATGACCTTCATCCCGGGGCGGCAGACACGGAACTTGGACGCGAAACCACTTACGAACACATTTACGAGATGTTGGAAAAAGTAAAACCTGACTTTGTCCAATATGACTGCAAAGGACATGTAGGCTATACAGGATATCCCACCGAGGTGGGAACGCCCTCGCCCGGCATACAACAAGATGCGCTGAAAATTTGGCGGGAAGTAACGCGGGACATGGGTATCCCCCTCTCTATCCATTATTCCGGTGTCTGGGATACACGAGCCATTGAATTGAATCCTGACTGGGCGCGCATTAATGCCGACGGTACGCCCGACCCCAATTATACGAGCCGACTAAGTGCCTATGATGACGAATTAATGATTCCGCAACTCCTCGAAGTGGTGCGAAATTATGATATTGACGGGATGTGGATCGACGGCGAAAACTGGGCGAGCCGACCGGATTGGAGCGAGGCTTGCCAACAGCTTTTCAAGGAACGAACCGGCATTGACCAAGTACCCATGAAAGCCGGAGATCCCCATTGGCATGAGTGGCTCACCTTCCATCGTGACTTATTTACCGAACACGTAACACGCTATACCAATGCAGTACATGAACTGAAGCCTGAGTGCATGGTCACGAGCAACTGGATGTACAGCGTTCGGCAGCCCGAGGCATTAAACGCGCCCATCGACTATTTGAGCGGTGATTATGATCCTTCTTTCGGCGCAGAACGTGCCATGCCCGAGGCGCGCTTTTTAGCAAGCCGCGGCAAAGCTTGGGATCTGATGGCATGGTCTTTTCTTCAGACCAATAATCAAGGATGGACCAGCAAACCGGCTGTCCATTTATGTCAAGAGTTGGCAACAGTCATGGCACAAGGGGGCGCTGTATTTGTTTACAACCAACCCCAACGAAGCGGACGGCTCACCCAATGGCATCAGGATATTCTTGCTGAAGTCGCTCAGTTCTGTCGTGCACGGCAAGCCTATTGCCAGAATACGGGGACCATCCCTCAGGTTGCCGTCTTGCACAGCGAATCCTCCTATTATCGTTACAATGATCCGCTCTTCAATTTCGCACAAGCTAATCATCCCATGGAAGGCGCCCTCTTTGCCCTCCTCGAAAATGGTTATAGCGTAGACATTCTCAACGAAGTGACTTTGTTAGAACGCATCGACGCTTATCCCTTCATCGTCATTCCCGAAGCGGAGAATGTGTCAGAAGATATGAAAGCGGCTTTGCCTGCCTATGTGGAGAAAGGCGGTCAACTGCTCCTGAGCGGCGCCCATGTAGCAGACCAATATGGAGAATTAGCAGGCGTCGCCAAAGAAGAAAATTCCGAAGCGGCCGGCGGCTGGCTGCCCGCTGCTAACGGCGCTGTAAAAGTTGCCGGAGCATACCAGCCCACGATTTTGCAAGGCGCGACCAGCCTCGCCCCCGTTTTGTATCAACAAGAACCTGTATTGAATCAGCACCATTTTTCTGCAGCGACCGTGCATAATTACGGTAAGGGTCGGGTAGCCGCCATTCATGGCCCCCTCTTCCGCAATTATTATCAATGCCGTTACCCGGGACAGCGCCGCTTCATTGGCGACGTACTTAGCGCTTTAGATACAGCGCAATTGATACATGTGCAAGGGCCTTGGTTTATAGAGATGGCTGCGCGAACCAAAGACAGGAATTTACATATCCAACTCATTAACCGCAGCTCCTCAGGCTATCTCGCGCATAACCGTCATATCGTTGAACATGTGCCGGACGCGGGCCCATTCACCGTCCAAATACCCTTGGCGGCACGGCCGAGCCGCTGCTATGCAGCCCCCGATCCCGTGGGCATCGATTGGCATTGGAGCGATGGGCTCTTAACCGTAACTATTGACGGATTACACATTTACAATGTGTTGGTTGTGGAACCTTCCTTCAAGGAATAACAAGCCTTAATCCATTGTATAAGATATCGGGAAGTAAAAATACCTTCTGAAAGAACGATATATTGGTATAATCAGCCCGGAAGGGACTGTTAAGATCCGAGCCCTTCCTGCCGAATCTTTAATCTATTCACCCGTTGAAGCGCGCATCCGCTTTAACCTGTTGCATTGAAAGAAGGAGAAGACATGAGACAATGGCTCATACAATCAAGTATTAATCACCCCAAAACCTTGGTGGGCAGCATGATTTTGATCACCCTGCTCTTGATACTTGGTGTCGCCGTGCCAACCTTATGGCCGGGCGCTATTCCGCTTCCCCCGGTTCGAGTGGATACAGATCCGGAAAATATGCTGGATGCTGACGAGGCAATCCGTGTTTTCCACAACGAGATGAAACGTGATTTCGTTCTTAATGAAATCATCGTTGTGGGCGTTGTAAATAATCATCATCCCGAGGGTGTTTTTAATCCGGAGAGCCTGCGCCGCATCTACGATCTCACCGAATATGCGAAGACACTGCAAGGCAGCGCGCTGGGCTTGGAAGATGAACATGCCGGCGTCGTTGCCATGGATATTATCGCACCCTCAACGGTAGACAATATCGAACAGGGCGGTCTGGGCGAAGTAAAGTTTGAATGGCTCATGCCCCATCCCCCCGAAACGGAGGAAGAAGCGCTCGCAGTACGCAATAAAGCGGAGGCAATCCCTTTCCTCAAAGGAACCATGGTTTCAGACACAGGCAAAGCTTTAGCCCTCTATCTGCCTATTACCTCCAAAGACCTCAGCTACCGCATTTATTCTAAGCTGAACGCTAAGATAGCGGAACTGGGCGGTGATGATGAATGGCATATTACAGGCTTGCCCGTTGCCAATGATACCTTTGGCGTGGAAATGTTCATCCAGATGGCGATCTCCGCTCCTTTGGCCATGCTCGTGATCTTTTTGCTCATGCTCTACTTCTTCCGCAAACCGGTGCTGATTATGGCACCCATGATCCTGTCTCTGGTTATCGTCATTATCAATATGGCACTGCTGGTCATGACGGGCAACACGATTCATATCATGAGCTCCATGATTCCCATATTCATTATGCCTATCTCCATTTTGGACTCTATCCATATCTGTTCCGAATTCTTTGAGAATTATCAACGCTTCAAAGATCGCAAAAAGACCATTGAATATGTCATGGACACCTTGTTCACAGCGATGCTTTACACCTCGCTCACCTCGGCGGCAGGCTTTGCATCGCTGGCAGTGACCCCTATTCCGCCGGTGCAAGTCTTCGGAATTTTCGTCGCCATGGGCGTAATGATCGCGTGGATTCTTACGGTCACCTTTATCCCCGCCTATATCATGTTGATACCGGAACGTTCTCTGGAAAAATTCGGTGCTTCAGCAGATAAAAAAGAAGATGATTCCGCCGCTCAGGAAACCAGGCTCGGACGTTTTCTTGCCGGTGTGGGACGCTTTTCCTACGGTCAGGCGAGAATCGTCCTCATCATTGCCGTGTTGCTCAGTGCGACCGCCATCTACGGCATTAGCCGTATTCAGGTGAATGATAATCCGACGCGTTGGTTTAAGCCTACCCATCCCATCCGCGTGGCAGATCGTGTTCTCAACGAACACTTCGGCGGCACGTATATGGCTTATCTATCTCTGTCACCGAAGGAAGCGGTAGAAGATTTGGCCGCCTATGCCGGCAATTTGGAAGCCCGCCTCCGCGAACGCATACAAGAACCGGACATACCGGAATCGATCCGTCCGGAATTGCTGTCTCTTGCCGATGCCGTTCCTGCAGAAGCGGAAAGTGCCGCTGATGCAGACGCCCTTTTGAGTGCTTTACAAACAAGAGTCAACACGGCACAAGACGCGTTGATGGACACGCTGACCGATGACGCACACAGTGCTGAAGACTTTGACGAGAAAGCCGATGCTTGGGACGAAATTGCCCTATTTGTGGATATGGAAACCCAGCGAGGCGAAACCTTCAAACAACCCGAAGCTCTCGCCTACATTGAAGCGGTACAAAAAGTTCTTGAAGAAACGGGTATTGTCGGAAAAAGCAATTCTCTGGCAGATATTGTGAAGACCGTCCACCGCGAACTCATGGAAGGCGACCCAAGCTACTTCAGGATTCCCGACAGTGCGCGGGCCGTTGCACAATGCCTCATCACCTATGAGAGCAGTCACCGCCCACAGGACATCGGTCATTTTGTGACCCACGATTACCGCAACTCCAGTATTTGGGTACAATTGAAAAGCGGTAATAATCAAGACATGAAGACTGTAGAAGAGCAACTGGATAGGTTCATCAGTGCAAATGCCGCGCCGCTGGATATCGAATCACGGTGGTTCGGACTGACCTACATCAACGTAATCTGGCAGGAAAAGATGGTCTTTGGAATGCTGCAGTCTTTCCTCGGCAGCTTCCTTATTGTGCTGCTCATGATGGTAATCATGTTCCGTTCCGGACTCTGGGGATTAATTTCTATGATTCCGCTGACCGTTACCATTGGCTTCATTTACGGTATGGTCGGATTGATCGGCAAAGACTATGATATGCCCGTGGCGGTGCTGTCATCGCTGACGCTGGGCATGGCGGTGGACTTCGCCATCCACTTCCTGTCCCGATCCCGGGACATCTACGAGACCGATGGGCCCTGGGTCAAGGTATACCCCATTATGTTCGACAAGCCGATCCGCGCTATTGTGCGCAACGTGATCGCTGTTGCCATCGGATTTACGCCGCTGCTCCTCGCGCCCTTGGTTCCCTATAACACAGTAGGAATCTTCATGGCCGCCATTTTGGGAATCTCCGGCGTATCCACCCTCTTGATCCTGCCGTCACTGGTTCGTTATCTTGAACCATTGCTATTCCCGAAAAATCGTGTTTGTAGAATAACCTGCCATTGCGGTACCTGTTTAGTGACCGCTGTGATTGCCGCGGCAGCTGTTGCCGTCAATGTGCCGGTATTTATGAATGCTACGTGGACCAATATGACCATGGTCAGCCTAGCCGCCATGGCGATCTCCGCCTCCATCTGTTATGTCATGTCCCGACGGCGCAAATGTCAAACACCGGCAGCTGAATGCGGTGAAAAAGAATAAAGCGAAATAGAATACCTATTGTGGAAGCCTGCAGCTCTTCCGACAACAAAGGAAGCTTTCGGCTTATAATAGAATACACACACAGTCTGAACACTGTTCAGGAAAGGAGCATATGATGAAACTTTTACGAATCAGCGCCTTAATGGTATTGGCAATAAGCCTGGTCGCCCCTATGGCCGCCTACGGGCAAGATGCCACTTCAGTCGATGAGATCGTCAATAAAACCAATACTGTCGCCTACTACCAAGGTAAAGACGGGCGCGCCCAAGTTAAAATGACCATTGAGGATCAACAGGGCAACAAACGAGAACGGGAGTTCGTTATTTTAAGACGGAACGCCGATGACAAAAACGAAGAGCAGCAATTCTACGTCTATTTCAAAAATCCCGCAGATGTGCGTGAAATGGTTTTCATGGTATGGAAACACGTGGGCAAAGATGATGACCGCTGGATGTATATACCGGCATTGGACGTGGTCCGTCAGATCGCTTCCAGCGATAAACGGACCAGCTTTGTCGGTTCCACCTTCTTTTACGAAGACGTGTCCGGGCGCAGTCTGTTGGAAGACGACCACGAACTCGTAGAGACTACCGACAATTATTACGTACTTAAGAATACCCCCAAAAATCCCGGTTCCGTTGAGTTTGATTCTTATACCATGCACATCCACAAAACTTCGTTCATCCCCGTCAAAGTGGAATACGAAAAAGGCGGCAAGGTCTACAGAACCATGGAATCCCTGAAAGTGGAGAACATCGACGGTTTCCAGACCGTAACCCAGTCAAAAATAAAAGACACGAATCTGGGCACGGAAACGACCTTGGATTATCAAAAAGTAGAATATAATCGCGATATTCCTGAAAATATCTTTAGCGAACGCTTTATGCGCAGAGCGCCCCGTCAATATCTGGATTAAGCAAAAGCACAGATCCCGAGATTGATTTCCGAGCTAGATAAAGGAAGGGAGATGGCTGTGAAAGATAATTTCACCGGATTTTTGAAATATGCTGTTGTGCCCACTTTGCTGTGGACTCTGTGCCTATTGCTGGTGGGCATACCAAGCGCAGCTGACGAACCGGCATTGCCGAAGGGACTTGAGCCTATGCCCGCCGCTTCAGAGCCAAGCCTGCCGCAAGGACTGGAACCAGCAGAGCCTGCCCTGCCCATAGGCTTGGAAAGTGACGAACCCGGCTTGCCCGAAGGATTGGGAAGCGCCGAACCCGGATTGCCCGAAGGACTAGGAAGCGCTGAGCCCGCGTTACCGGCAGGTCTTGAAATTTCCAACGCAAGCACGGAGACAGACACAGAATCAACAGCTGTCAAAACGCCCCCCTTTGTACTGCACGGATTTTGGGATACACGAGCCGGAACGCGGGTTCAATCGGATTCCGCGCAGGTGAAAGACGCCACACTGGGCGAATCCCGGCTCCAACTCAAAACGGATAAGGATTGGGATAATCTCTTTGCTGAATTCACAGCGGACGGTGTTTTTGACGCCGTTGAAGAACGCGCAAAATTAGACATCCGTCAATTGCGCTTGACGTGGACACCGATCGACGCCCTAGATATACGTATTGGACGACAGGTCTTGACCTGGGGAACAGGAGACATGCTTTTTATTAATGATCTCTTCCCTAAAGATTGGGTGTCCTTTTTTAGCGGACGCAACGAAGAATATCTAAAAGCGCCTTCCAACACACTCCGCATCGGTTGGTTCAATGAAGGGATGAATGTAGAACTTGCCTATTCGCCGCGCTTTGATCCCGACCGCCATATCACGGGCAAACGCTTCAGCTATTACAGCCCACTTCATGGCAGGACTGTGGGCCGAGCAAATAGAACGCGAGCCGACAAACCGGACCATTTTTTCGATGACGATGAAATCGCATTGCGTTTATATAGGAATATTGGCAGCGCCCAATTGGCCTTTTACGGGTACTCAGGCTTCTGGAAAAGTCCCGGCGGTATGCAGCTGATCCCTATGCGCTCTGTTTTCCCCAAACTCAACGTCTACGGCGCCAGCTTACGGGGCACCGTCGGGCGCGGTATCGGCAATATCGAAGTCGGTTATTATGATTCCCGTGACGATCGCCGGGGCCGTAAAGCACTTATTAACAACAGTGAATTCAGGATGCTCCTCGGTTATGAACGCGAAATCGCCAAGGAATTAACTTTAGGGCTCCAGTATTATCTGGAGTATATGATGCGTTACAGCGCATACCGAGATACGCTGCCTTTCTTTATGACGGCTCGAGATCGTGATCGCCATGTGACCACGGTGCGCCTCACAAAATTGCTCATGAACCAAAATCTCATTCTGTCATTGTTTGCCTATTTCAGCCCCTCTGATAGCGATGCCTATTTACGCCCCAATATTACGTACAAAATAAGTGATACCCTCACGGTTGAAACAGGCGGCAATATTTTCCTCGGCGCTCATAAAGACACCTTTTTCGGACAGTTTGAAGACAACACCAATATCTACGCAGGATTTAGGGTCTCTTTTTAAGTACGCTATAAAATCTTATTATCGTGGGCTATAAAATTCCGCATCATGATCGGAAAGCATCCCCTCCTCAATCATCCGTTTCATGCGGGGTATATCAACGGGGCGCGGCTTGCCGCTGCTCTCCCCTTGCTCCTGGAACACTGTGCTTCGAAAGTACGGTACTGCCTCCGAGACGGACAGCATAAGACATCCCCAAAAGATCGCCGCCACACAGAAGAGGAAAATGAGGTTGCCGCGATCTTTGTACAGCGGATCCTGCGATACCGGCGCATGCCTTATTCCGGTGATACATTGATCACAATGGATGCAGTCCAATTCTTCGGTAGTGTTGACGCCCAAGTGACACCGAGCCGGGATCTGACGTGGCATCCAAAAGCGCAAGAGACGCACACCGTTCAATAGAGAGAGGAAGGCGCCTGTGGGACAAAGATTGCGGCACCAAAAGCGAGGCGACACGAGCGATAGAAGCAACACAGTAATCCCGAGTACAAAAAGATAAACGGCACCTGTTTTTCCGAAAAAATTACTCAACAAATCTCCCTGTAAAAGTGCGGTGTCCTGCGTCAAAGCAAAGAGCATTAGGAGAAAGAAAAGGAGGAGATATTTAACGATCCTGCCGTAACGCCAGGTGGGTTTTTCAGGAATCTTGTAGCGCTTCGGGACAAGCTCCCCCAAGAACTCCTGCAGCGCCCCGAAAGGACATAAATAACCGCAATAGAAATTGCCAAAGAATAGAACGAATAAGGGCACAAGAAGCGTCAAAAAAACAACGCCGGTGAGTTGCAGCATACGCCAATTAATCGACAAGAGCATAAGAACATGGTGCAGGGAATATTGTAAATTCAACCCTAGCCCCGCGACAACCAAAACCACAAGGAGGAGCGCCCGCCTTCGCCATACCCCGGGTTTGCGGCGCAGCAGAAGAGCAACAACAGCCATTGCTGAGAGCAGCATAAAATGACGACGCTGCATTTTTTCGGCGCCTCCCCGAGACTGTAAAGGCGCTGTGTCCTTCTCCACATCCACGCCAAGTACTTCTCGGCCGAACCCTAGGGTTGCATTTTCCAAGATTTGCGTGATTGCATCAGCCGTAATGGTTGCTCCACTAACTGAATCCACCTGTGCAAATGGATCCTCCGCAAAGAGGCTTCGCTCCAAAAGACGTCCTTTTTCTGTCTCCACCATGCGCAAATAGGCAGGTGTTTCCCGATGGCGCAGCACGTCATAATTTCGGAGGAGTCCGTCTTTCGAAATGTATATCAAAAGATCCAAGGGCCCGCCATAGGCGTCTATCGGCGCCGCCCAATCACTGCTGTCAAAGATATATCCCGCTTGCGACGCATCCTCCGCATCCACCGAAAGATATTCTTTGCTCAAGCCGGAAGCGTCTTGAAAATATTTCTTTTCCGGAGTAAGATCGCCCGCCAAGGAACGGGCAGGCCCTTCAAGATTTTGGACAGCGCCAAGGGCATTACGCGCCGCCGCAATCTGAGAAAGCAACAAGGCATAACATGCCACACCAACCAATAGATAAGCCCATCTACGCAGCCGCTGCGCAAAGGGGTCGACGGCTATCCCCGTACAAGAAGAGGGTAAAAATAAAGGAGGCAGATTAATGAGCACCAGGCATCCCAAAATCAAAAGGGCGCCAGACACACCCGCAATAGGCAAAAGCAATACGCCGGTTAAAAATCCGCCGGCTGCACCGCCAAGGGTATCCACAATTTCCAGCCGCGCCGCCGCTTTCTGTGTTTTTATCTGCGCTTCTTTTAAAGACTTTGCCGCCAAGGGAAAATAAACACCGGTAAAAATCCCGCCCAATACAAATAAAATAAACCAATAGTATTTTGGACCGGAGGGAAATAAAAATAAAATACATAAGAGCAGCACGTGGAACAACAGACAGCTTCCTGTCATTATCCGACCAAAGGAATCGGAACGGTCTTTTTGTAAGATGCTGATACCGGCACTGCCCACGGCGCCGCCAAACATGAAGAGTGCAGTAACCAATCCTATCTCCAGAAATAAGGATCCGAAACGAGATTGATACAAAAAGATGAGGATCATGTTGAAGGTCATACTCGCCAGCCCCGTCGAAAAGACCAAAAACAGGCTGTCAAAATAGTTCCTTGCCGCCCCCTTCCGCCCCTGCAGTCTGTACACCATTCTCAGCAAAAGATAAAGAGCGATAGCGATGAAAAAAAGCCAAAGTCCCGCTTCATATATATAGCGCAGTGCTCTGGATACAGTGCGCCATTCCGCTTGTTTTAACGCTAAGAAAAAACCGAACTTCAATGCCTTCGGCGTGTTATCGGTGTTGATCAACGCCTCTTGGGGAAGAGATCCAAGCCTGTCCGTATAGGCTTGCTGTTGGAATTGGACGCGGTCTGCACTATAGAG
>JAAYJI010000087.1 GCA_012523015.1 Candidatus Hydrogenedentota bacterium | reverse complement strand
TCATCTCGTGTAAAATGGTGGTGGGACATTATGGACTCCTTCGGGTGTTTGGTTAGAACTATTGTACCGAAGATCTCTGTGATGTCCTCTTTTTTTGCACCCGTTGCATTTCAACCTTGAATCCGCCCATTGATCATGAGATTGAATGATTCATAAGTATCAAGGTAGAATATAATACGATGAACTCATATAGTAATATCAATTTTTCTGTGCTCGGCGGCGGCGGAGAAGTTGGAGCAAATTGTTTTGAACTCTCCTTCAATGGTTCACGCATATTGCTGGATTGCGGCACGCATCCTAAAAAAGAAGGAAAAGAGTGCCTGCCCGCTTTCGATCTGCTACGTCAGCCGCCGGATGCCTATCTGATTACTCACGGTCATATTGATCATTGTGGGGCTATACCTGTATTGTGCAAACATTTCCCCGGCGTCAATGGATACGGAACTTTGCCGACGCGGTACATTGTGGATCGGATGCTGCACAATAGCGTTGTGGTCATGGAATTATTGGCGCGAGAACGCAATATTTACGATTACCCTCTTTTTGACCATGAAGATGTTGATTATGCCATGCGCTTCTTTGGCGCACGTATTTTTAACCAATCCTTCAGACCTATTGACAATGCCAATGTGAATGTGACTTTTTTGAATGCCGGTCATGTACTCGGCGGCGCGAGTATTTTAATTGAAATTGATTCGCACCGATTGTTTTATACGGGGGATATATCTACGACGCGCCAATTGCTCATGGGCGGGTGTGCCTTTCCCAAGGACATTTCGAAAGTCGATACGTTGATAATTGAGTCCACGCAAGGCGCTACCTGTGATGCTAAAAAACTTTCTTACGAAGAAGAAGCCGACCGTCTCGCTGATCATATGCGAAATGTTTTAGACCGTGGAGGCACGGTGCTGCTGCCCAGTTTTGCTCTTGGCCGCACCCAGGAAATGATCAATATTGTTTTGCAATTGCAGGAAATAGGCTCAATTCCTTTCACGCCTATTTACACGGTTGGTTTGGGTCGGGCTGTTTACGAGATTTACGATAAGTTCAGTGATTACCTGCACCCGGAAGCCTATTTGCGGCCTTTGTCGCGCACCCATCGGCTTGGAAATATTTGGAACAAAGATTTTGTCGAAGGTTTGCTTCATCGGCCTTCTGTAATTATCGCCACATCCGGCATGATGATGGAGAACACGCCTTCCGCCATGTTGGCGCAGGCTATGGTAAAGCATAGCCATCACGGCATATTTTTTGTTGGCTATCTGGATCCCGACACACTCGGCTATAAATTATTACACGCTTCTCCCGGCGATGCGTTTCAATTCGAGTTGGATCGCGACCCTGTAGAACTTCGATTAACAGATATCGACCAATTTCATTTCAGTGCCCATGCTTCACGTTCAGAGTTGCAAAAAGTAATTCAAGATCTATCGCCCCAACAAATTATCTATGTCCACGGTGATCCCGACGCCTTATCTTGGATGCAAGAGAACTCCGGTAGTGGTGTCCGCAGCTTTGTTCCCGATACAGGCGATACTATTTCTTTAGGAAGCTAATCATGGCCTCCGTTGCCCGTTCTTTCATCCATCAGCTTCTGTTCGTGCCTGTCCTGTTCTTTTATGGCCTGACGCGTTTCATGCCATTGTCTTGGTCACGGCGCTTAGGCGCAGCCTTTGGCACCCTCGCTTATTGGGTTGTCCCCAAGGTTAAAAAAACAGGCTTGGCAAATATCGATCTTATTTACGGCCCGCGCTTGTTGCCGGAAGAAAAAAAACAACTCTTGCACCGCTCTGTCCAAAATCTTGGAATTGTCGCTGCTGAATTCTCACACCAACCCAAATTATTCCGCGGCGATTTGAATAAACAAGTGGTCATCGAAGGACTTGAGCATATTGATCCTGACAAAGGCTGCATCATTCTGGGCGCTCATCATGGGAACTGGGAATGGATGCTCCTTGCCAGCCGTACTATGGGCAAGCCTGTCGCTGCTATTGTCCGAGAATTTAAAGATGCGCGCATGGACAGACTCGTCAGCCGTGTTCGTCAATCTTGCGATATTACGTTGATTACAAAAGATAATGCGTTGAATACAGCCTTATCTTTTCTGAGAGATGGCGGCGTGGTTGGATTGTTAGCGGATCAAAATCCGCGACAAAATGCGGTGCCCGCCAGATTTTACGGTCAAGAAACTTGGGCAACCATCGGTCCTGCTTTATTTGCGCTGTGCGCAAAAGTGCCTATTCATCCCGTTGCAATGATCAGACAGGCAAACGGAAGCTATAGGTGTACATTTTATCCCGCCTTGGAGTTGCAGCTCAGCGGTGATCTTTGGCAAGACTTGCGTGAGAACACGCAACGCTGTCAGAACGCCTTGGAAAAAATTATTCGTCCTCATTCCGACCAATGGCTGTGGCTGCATCGACGTTGGAAGCCCCGTAAAAGATTAGCGGAAGAATGGAAGCAAAAAGAGGCGAAATATGAGGCGCGCCGCCATCGAAAGACACAGCCAATTGAAAAAGAAGCGGGCACTCAGGAATAGGAGCATCTATGATTTCCATAGGATCTTGTAAACTCGGCGCACATCCCTGTTTGGCAGTCGCCATAGATGACCGAGAAAAACGCAGTCATCTGAATGATGCCACGACTGCCGGCGCCCATATGATTGAATTACGCATCGACCGATTTTCAAAGCGGTCTACCGACCACGTTCTTTCCGAGTTGAAAAAATATCGCGGCATCCCGCGCATTGCCACCGTACGCGGTCATGAAGAAGGCGGCGCATGGAACGGGAC
>JAAYJI010000086.1 GCA_012523015.1 Candidatus Hydrogenedentota bacterium | reverse complement strand
GTACAATAACGCTCCACGTTAGGAATATCCGAGCCCCAGACGAGTCGGCGGCTACCAAAGAAGTCATAAAGCAAAGCAACCGCTTCTCTAGATTTTGGAAAAGGGTAATCCTCATTTGCCCCTTCGGAAATGGGAAAGGCGAGTTCAAAAAGAACATTTGAAAATTCTGCTAACGTAAATGCATAGGAAGGCAATCTGAGTGTTCCTTGTGCCTCCAAACACGCCATTGGGAATGATTGTGCCATGACATTGGTTATGGAAGAGCGGTTTTCTAGCCATTTTATAAAATCGTTGTTCATTTCGTTGTATTCATTAGGATGAAGCCCCCAGAATACAACCAGATCTAACTCTTCAACCAAGTCCCAAAAATCGTTATATTTTTCATCAAAATAATTTTGGAACCCTGCAACCCATATCCCTCGAAACCCTAATTGACTGTGCAATGAAAGCTGCCGCAGCCCTTTTTCTTTGCGTGCGTCGGGTTCGGGTTCGTATAGCGGAATAAATATATCTCCGTATTCTTGAATGACGTTAATATAATATGAATTAAATTTGCCGTATGCTGCTCCACATTGCAATACAGCGCGATCAATACCAACATATTCCATCATTATTTTTAAAAACTCTGGAGACGCTTCCATCGTTTGCAAATTAGGCGGCATATAATGGATGTAATAATCCACTCCATCCTTTCTCCATTCAAAACGCCCATGCTTTGTAACCCTAAAATTAACCTCTGCTTTGCCCTTGATACTCGGATTATCATCATCCCAAAGCATATTGTTTTCTACTATAACATGGTCTCGTTTACGACGAACGGGTTGAGCGAGGTGCTTGTGCATGCCGGATTGAATCGCATCTAGGTGAGCCTGTTCGCTGGGAAACCCAGCACGCGAGCCAAGAAAAGGAAATACATGTGCATGTGAGTCAATGATCATTTTAAATCCGCCTTTCTTATATTATGATTTGCGTATTTTGAAACTACCCTTTTTAAGTCAATTATTTAACAAATGTTGAAACAACTGGCTTAATAAAAGTAATTTTTTCCAATATCGTTAAACAGGAATGAAAAACACTACTCATTTCATCTCCCTAGGCCCCTATATGGCCCCCTTTGTCTATATTTGTATCTAATTTACCTATGTTGTGTTTGTTTACCTTCCCAACAAGGTGTTGCTCTATACGCAACCATGTTGCCCAATTTGTGATAGTATATCTTTTCGGCAATATGATCGAAAAACCCTTCTAAAAACAAAAAAATATAACGCAGTTTTTTAGCACAACATCAACTAAGTTAGTCCATTTCCCATTATGCGGGACCTAGATTAACATTATCTTTATTAGTTTAAAATTGGGGTGGCAATGTGGGGGTTCATGACAATTGGTAAAAAGGATTAGAATAATTTTAAATCAAAGGAGGAGTTTCCTGAGATGCATGGAAATACTAAAGTAACTATTATTTGCAACATGGTTGCGCATGGTGCAACGCATCTGTTCGCGTAACAATAATTTCTAGTGGAGATCTTTATTCGTTTGGTGGCAGCGAAAAAAAGAATCTGTTATGTTTGGAACCTATCGGGCGAAACATAAGCAAATGTATAGGTGCCACTAACAAAACAAACGGACGGGTGGTGATTATGCTCTAAACATCAAAAACCCAGAGGACAACGGCGGCTTTTAGACTTTGGTTTTTGTATGGTATTCCAATCGCTTAGCATGATTGGAAAAAATCTCGGAGGTGCTGGAAGGATGAATGAATACGTGCGTAAAATAGCAATGTATGTGCTGATTGGCGTTCTTTCATTTGGAATTTCGTTTGGGGTTGTAGAGGCAACAACGATAAAAG
>JAAYJI010000085.1 GCA_012523015.1 Candidatus Hydrogenedentota bacterium | reverse complement strand
TCTTCGGTACAATAGTTCTGTTGAAACACCCGAAGGAGTCCATAATGTCCCACCACCATTTTACACGAGATGACCGTATAAAACTAGAAACACTTAAAAGCCAAGGATTGAGCAACCGACAAATAGCGCTGATACTTGGTTTTCATAAAAGTAGTATGGGCCGTGAATTGCGCCGTAATAGTGTACGCGGTCGCTATTGTTCTATTACTGCGGATCGGCTTGCTATTCGAGTTTGAACCTGCAGAATGCAATTTTAGATCCGCTTCAAATCAAGGCGGGAAAGCGCTTCTCTAGAGGCAGCATTTTAGACACGGTGACCCAATGCAGACAGGCTTTTGGGGCTTTGCCCGCGCCGGTACAGGTCGGACTGCCATTCATTTGGCGGAGGCGGTAGCCGTCATGATGGAGCGTTATGAAATCTGCCGCGCCGGTTTTAAGTGTGCTCCGTTGCGATGCTGCCGGCAGTTTATTCAAAAAGAGTGAATTCATTTTTTGGGGCTGTGGCAGGAAAAAGGGTCTTTATACTTCGTTTACCCTTGATACTAAAGGGTAAAAATTTATTTTTGTCTTTCATATATGGGTAAACTTATGGGTATACTTGTATATAGGGCTTTTTCGGGCGTTGGAATGGGGAAAAGCCAATGGCATCAGGTGTTTTCATCGATAGCCTCTTTCAAAAAGTGCTAATCATTGCCTATTAATAGTAAAAGCATGACACTGCGAAACTCAACAGGCTTTTGGAGGCAGCACCGATGAAAAAAGAGACAAAGATAAAAAAGTGGGCGGCACGTTTTTTTCGGCCTTGGTCGGGGAAAAGAAAGATGGGACAAGGAGCGGCGCTGCTGCAGAGCGTCTCTCGGCCCGAAGAATGGGGCGGCGGCCCTTCGTCGCTCAACCATTTTATTGCACTGCCTAACGGTACCCCCTTTGAGATGCTGCGCATTTATCGTGTTTTGCGCGACGCGGTGCCGGATATCTCCGATGCCGTATGGACGTGGAAGCGCTTGTGTCACTCGGGATACACGCTGCGGCTTTCGGGCAAGGATGCCGAATCGGGCAGAGCGATTTTGGACGCCTTGGAATCGCGGGTGAACGCCCATGACGGCGGATTAACGGGGCTCCTCGATATCTTCTACGCGTCGCTCTTTACCTTTGGCGCGGCAGCCCTCGAAGTGGTGCCGGGCCGGGCACGGCGCAGGGTGCATAATATCGTGCCCGTCGACATCTGGACCTTGCGTTTTCGTAATCAAGGGGGCGGCCTGGAAGCCTATCAACTTCATGAAGAGGAGGCGCTCCGCCTGCCGAAAGATTTGCTGTTCTACATGGGTCTGGATCGGGACGGTACCAATCCCTACGGTCGGAGTATGCTGCGCGCTTTGCCCGACGTGGTGCGTATCCAACAGCAATTGTTGACCGACATGGCGTCAGCTACGCACAACGCGGGCTGGAACAAACTGCACGTTCAATATAACCCCGGCGAGCCTCGTCCGCAGGAGACGGCTGCGGCTTATGAAAAACGTGTCCTCGATGAGTTATCACAAATCCGTGCCTCTATGGGCAGCACCCGCCCCAACAGCAATCTGGTCACCTTCAACAATGTGGAGGTCTCCGTCTTAAACGGCAACCAACAGCATCAGGTCTTTTATGACAATCAGAAGGCGGTGGAAGAACAGATGATTACAGGCATGCACATGATGCCGGTGTTGATGGGGCGTAACTATGGTTCCACGGAAACCTACGGCACCGCGCAATTCGAAGTGGTAAATCGGCAGGTTGAGACGGTGAACCGGCGCGTGAAGAAGCTGCTGGAACGGTTGTTCAATCTTGAATTATCGCTGCATGGTGTGGATGCGCGGGCGGAGGTTGTGATGAAGAGTAATCGAACGGTGGATATTTTGAAAGAGGCCCGCGCACGGTCGGAAGAAATTGACAGCACCTTGCGCTTGCTGGACGGTGGGCTCATCACTCTTGAGGAAGCAAAAGAACTGACTCGAAGCTTTTAAGGGTCGGGTTGGGCTTGTGTTCGTGGTTTTTAACATTGAGGAGGATTAAAGAATGGAAATGAAAGCCTTTGTATTCAGTCAGCGGGGACAGGTTCGTCCGGCGGCGTTGGGAAAAGACGACCCCATGAAAGCGGTCAATCATTTCGCGCTGCGCAGGCTGACGGCGGAGGAGGTGGCGTTATTCACGATGGATCTGTGCAACAACCAAGTAGATCGTCATTTCAGCCGCTTCCCGGAAAAGGAGCTGGAGCGGATTAATGGCTTGACGCCGGGCCGGCCGCTGATGGAGCGTCATGATTTGGCGGGCTCGCTGCCGCGGGGCACCTTTTTCCGCTCTCGGCTGCACCGTGACGGAGATTATCTGTCGGTGCCCCCGGAAGTCTACGTGCTCCGTTCGGAACAAAACAAGGATTTTATTTTGAACATTGAAGGGGGCGTCTATCGGGAAACGTCTATCGCCTTTTCCTTTCGGCTGCCCGAATGTTCCGTGTGTGGACGCGATTTGCGCCGCTGCTCTCATGTTCCCGGGCGCAGCTACGGCGACAAACAATGTCATTTCATTATGCGCGATGTGTTGGAGGTGTTGGAAGGTTCGGTGGTGCCTGCGGGCTCGCAGGGGACACGCTTCGTGGCGCAGGAGCGCGGTCAAAAGGGCGCCGGTCTTTTAGAGCCCATGGAAGCGTTATGCGCCGCTCGGGAAGCCTATCATCAGCCCATCACCGTGACCGGTACGACGTGGGCGCTAGAATAATCGTGAAAGACAAGGAGGATCAAGGGATGGACAAGAAAGAATGCAGCAGCCGCTGCGCTTTTGAGCGTGCGGCGGAAGTGGAGTTCCGCGCCCTCTCGGAATCGGTACGGGAGTTGAAGGAGCGCATGGGCCGTTTGGAGGCTACGCTGAGCCGGGGCACGACCATATTGATTGCCAATCTGGCGGGCATGGTCATCACCCTTGCGCGCCAGCTCATCGGCTGAAGGTGTGACGGGACAAAGGAGTATTTAAGACAGGGTACGGATGCCCTGTATTGGATAAGCCGCAACGATAGAGGAGAACGAAGATGTATTGGGAAATTACGGCAATTCGAGAAGTGCAGGATCCGGCGCCTGCGAAGGAGGCGGGACGCTTTGTCTTGCAGCGCCATCACGACGGGGACGGGCCCCATTTCGATCTGCGCTTAGAGCAGGGCGATCACTTGACGGGATGGCGCATTGCAGGTGAGACCTTGGAAGCGGGCTGTTGGGCGACGGAGAAAATGCCCCATCCACTGAAGTGGCTCAGCGAGGACGGCGACACGCGCCGAGAAAACGAAGGCGTCTATGCGTGGCAGCAGCGCAGCGACCGGGACTGTTCCCTCTTGTTGATGAGTCCGTCGGGAACGGTTGAGCTTTCGTTAAAACGCTGTTCCAGCCCCGGTGTGGAGGAAATGCGCGCCCTCGCTTCGACGCTTCAGGAGCACGGCAAGGAGCGGGCGTCTTTGTCGGCGCTGGTGGAGGATGGGCTGCGGGCGCGGTCACGGTCGATCCTGCGCTTTTGCGGGTTGAGCCGCACGCTGGACGGCGACGATTTTGATGAGACGGGCTGGCGTCGGCTGCTGGAGGGGATGACCTTGTGCGAGATCGACGAGCGCCTCGCGAAGGTGGAGACGCGCTACGACCGGCAGCTGCCGCCGGAGCCTGTGTCTCGGCCTGAGCCTTTGGATGTGGACGGGGAAGAGGAGCGCAGGAGCCGGATCCGGCGCATCGTGGGAGAGAAGCATTGAGTGGTTGTGGTGTGAGCAAGTGCCCTTGGTCGGGCAAAGAACAAGATGTTCAGAAAGGAGATTGAGATGACGAATGAAGGCTTTGGTGGACCAATCAGCAGCTTGATCGTTAGTTGTCGTACGCAGCCGTCGGGAACGGTGGCGCTGCGCGCGGGCGAGGCGGTCAAACTCACGAGTGACTATGAAGTGAGCAATGTGTTTGAAGAGGGCGATATCGTTTTTGGAGAAGTGATGGTGGACTGCGACCGGACGGGTACCTTGGTGCCCATCCGTGTGCGCGGCATCTGCAGCTTTCCCTATTCGGGCAGCGCTCCGGAGGTAGACGGTGTTTCGGGTGTGATCCCTTCGGAAGAGGCGGGGAAAGTGGAGCTTTCCGAGGAGGCGACGGCGCGAGGGATGGTGGTTCAGGTGAACGCTGCGTCAACTACGGTGGAAGTACTTCTGTAATCAACAAGAAAGATAAGGAGACAAGAAATGAGTCAACGGGATGATTTAGTGAAGGAACAGGTTGTATTTTTGAGCCGTACGCCGGAACAACTGCGCGCGTTGCGGGGCCGGGAATTGTATGAGAAGCTGTCTGAGCTGGATTTGACGCACGGTCAGTATTTCAGGGCTTTGGATACATCTT
This sequence comes from Candidatus Hydrogenedentota bacterium, assembly GCA_012523015.1. Lineage (NCBI taxonomy): Bacteria > Pseudomonadati > Candidatus Hydrogenedentota > Candidatus Hydrogenedentota bacterium. The sequence goes on along the minus strand of JAAYJI010000085.1, from coordinate 28,461 downwards.
TGGAAGATTATTGCGCCGCTGAGTTCGGCATTGATTTGAAACGGATCACAGTGGAACGCTTCTTCCACAGCGATCCTTCTGCGAAGTGGCTTTTCCCCGAGGTGGTGCGGGATGCGGTGCTCTCCGGTATGCGCCATAAACCCGCTTACCCGTCGCTGATCGCGCGGGATGAACGGATCAACGGCGCCGTTTACGACATGCCCTATGTGAATGAGGAGGAGGAAGAGGAGGCGCTGCGCCCCGTGGCGGAAGGCGCTGCCATTCCCGAATCGACCATACGCTACGGCGACCGCGTGGTGCGCGTGGACAAAAAAGGGCGCGGCGTCATTGCCTCCTATGAGGTCATCCGCCGCATGTCCGTCGATTTGCTACGCATTCATTTGCGTCGTATGGGCGAGCGGCTTGGACGTAATCTTGATGCGCGGCTTGCCCATGTCCTCGCTTTCGGTGACAGCTCGGGCGCTACTGCGCCGGCGATTATGGACAGCGAAGAGTCGGGATCTTGGTGCTACCGGGATCTGGTCATCGGCTATTTACAGTTGGCTTTGAGCAATCATTTCACGCCTACCCACGTGTTGACGGGGCCGCAAGCCTCTGTGGCGCTGCTGACGATGGAAGAGATGTCCAATGCCATGCTCTTTGATTTTGCGAGGACGGGTGCGCTGCCCACGCCGCTGGGCATGAAAGTGGTGCCCATGCCCGATCAGCCTGAAGATCGCATCACGATCTTGGACGCGAATTATGCCGTACAGAAGTTGACGGAACAAGATTTGCTTCTTGAGAATGACAAGATCATCCACCAGCAATGGGATCGTGCTTACCTGACGGTGATCACGGACTTTGCGATTCTTTATGAGCATGCCCGCGTGGTGTTGTCGAATGCGTCCTGATAAGCCGGGTAGACCGGGGATGAAGCTGCAGAAACAAGTGGGGAAAGGAGAGGATGGATCATGGCAGTAGTGAAAAACCGAAACAATGTAGTCTTGCATACGAAGGTGGACGGCGTGTTGTACGGGAACTTTAAGTTGCGTGAATTTGAAAATGCCGAAGGGCTGGCGATGGTCCATCCCACACTTTTGGAGGGCCTCGAACGGACGCGGCGTGATCTGGGCGCTTACTATGGTAAGACTGTCTACGTGATTATCACGAGCGCAGTGAGGACGGAGCAGGATAATGAGCGGCTCGCGAAACAGCTGGGGTGGACGGAAGATGGGGGACTGGTGTCCCGTGGATCCTACCACCTCAACCGCTTCGGCGGTATCGCAGTCGATCTTATCGCAAAGGAGGCGGAAACGGGTCGTGTTGTTGCGCAAAAAACGGTGGGGAAAATCTGCCGTCGTTATTTTGACTGGGTCAAGGACGATTATGCAGACGGTCATGTCCATGTGGACAATCGTTTCCGCGGTCAACAATAGAAAGGAGGTTGATATCAATGATGAGTCTATTACATTCTGAGGCAGTGCTCGCTTGTGTTGCTTCCATCGTGGGCGCACTGTGGACCTTATTGAAGAGCCATGAATGGATGCGCGGGATGCGGCAGCGTAAAGTCAATGATGCGCTGGAAGCCTTGGAGGCGGCGGTGGACGCGACCTATCGTGAATACGTGCGGGCGTTAAAAGAGCAGGATCCTTCGGGTCGGCTCAGTGCCGGGGAGCAGGAAGAGGCGCGGAAACAGGCGCGGGATCGGGCGGTTGATATTGCCCGCCGGCGGGGAGTGGATTTGGTGGAGACGCTGGGGAACGACTTTATCGATCTGTGGACGGGTCGTATTGTCAAAAAACTGAAGCAAGCTTAATCTCCGGTTTGGGGTGAATGGGTGCGGCGCAAGGGTGAGGACTTGCGCCGCTTTTTTTTGCCTGAAATAGCAATAGTGGTACACTTTAAAACTTAGGCTGATGCCGTCTTGTGTGCAGCGTGCGGCATGGGCAGCTTGGCATGAGACCCGACGCGGTCTTATCCCTTTACTTCGCGCTGCATCAGGCAAATAAAGGCGGACACGATGAAACAGATTTTGGCGTGGTATACGCGCTATTTCACCGTATGGGTGGTCTCATTCGGTATCTTAGCCTATCTTTTCCCCGCACCTTTTTTGGTGTTGCAGCCGGGGATGAATTCCTTTTTCGCGCTGACCGTGTTCGGCATTGGTGCGGCGCTTGAGCTTGAAGATTTTAAACGTATTGTGCAGGCGCCGTGGCCCGTGGTGGTGGGCAGTGCCGCCCAATTTATGATCATGCCCTTGGGCGCGTACGGGGTAGGGAGGCTGCTCCATCTTCCCGATGCGCTGGTTGTGGGGCTCGTATTAACAGGCGCTGCGCCCGGCGCTATGGCGAGCAATGTGATGAGTTATATCGCGAAGGCGGATGTCGCCTATTCCGTATCTCTCACGACGGTTTCGACGCTGCTCTGTCCCATCCTCACGCCGGGCTTGACGCTGCTCCTTGCGGGCGCGCGGATGGATGTCTCTTTTCTTGCCATGTTCCTGAGCGTGATTAAAACGGTGGTGGCGCCGCTCTTGTTGGGCTTGTGGGTCAAATACAAATTTAAGGGCACGATTGAGCGGATCCTGCCGGTCTTCCCTGCCATTTCCGCCACCTTCATCGTCTTTATCTGCAGCATGGTCATTGCTATGAACCGTGATTATCTCGCGTCTATGACGGTGGTGGTGTTGGCAGCCTGTCTGATCCTGAATGTATACGGCATGGTCGGCGGCTATGGTGTGGGCATGTTGTTCCGCATGAATCAACAACGGCGGCGAACCCTCGCCATTGAGATTGGTATGCAAAACGCCGGGCTTGGCGTAGTGCTTGCGCTCAATCATCTGGAAAAAAAATCTGCTGTTCCTGCGGCGATCTTTGTGTTTGTTTGCATCCTTACGGCGAGCCTCCTTGCGGCATGGTGGCAGCGCCATGATGCGGCAGGGGACCGGTTACCGGAAAAAGCATCTGTCTGATGGGCTTCGGGTCGAGGCAGGGGCGCGGCAGGGGCGCGGCGGCGGTGCGGGGGCGCTTCTTTTGTCGGCTCGGAAGGCATAAGGCATAATAGAGGCTATGGAAGCGGTACGCATAGCAAAATTGATGGCATCACGGGGTATCTGTTCGCGCCGTGAAGCCGAATCGTTTATCGAACAGGGCTGGGTCTATGTGGACGGCGTTTGTGTGGATGTATGTGCGACCCGCGTAGCCCCTGATGCCCATATCCGGTTGGATGAACGGGCTGTCTCTGCCTTGGCGGAAAAAATCACGGTACTCTTGAATAAGCCTGTGGGCTATGTTTCGGGGCAGCCTGAGCCCGGCTGTGTGCCTGCGGTGCAACTCATTACGCAGGGCAATTTATGGGGCGGAGACCGGGATTCGGAGCGTGCTCCCCGTCCGCCTTTCAGGGGGCTTGCGCCGGCGGGCCGACTCGATAGTGATTCGCAAGGTCTCTTGGTGTTGACCCAAGACGGGCGTATTGCGCGAAGCCTCATCGGCAGCAACAACAAGATCGACAAAGAATATCTGGTACGTGTGAAAGGGCGGATTACCGATGAAGCGCTGTCTCTGTTAAACCATGGTCTTTCTTTGGACAACAAGATACTGAAGCCTGCACAGGTCACCCCTTTGTCTGGACAGCGCTTGCAATTTATTTTGTGGGAAGGGCGGAAGCGCCAGATTCGGCGCATGTGCGCCCTCGTCGGTCTGGAGGTGGTTCATTTGAAGCGGGTGCGCATTGGCAAGATTCTGTTGTCGTCCCTTCCTTACGGGAAGTGGCGTTTTTTACGTAAAGATGAAGCGTTTTAAAGGCTCCGTCGCGCTGTGCTGCCGCCGTCTGTGGACATCTCCCCCGGCGGGCAGGTACACTATGGATTGAAGTTTTTTTAGAGACGCTAGGAAAAGAAAGGTTGATTATGGCAAAGATCGGTTATGGCATTATTGGTTGCGGTAATATTGGTCCGGTTCATGCGGCGGCGATTGCTGATGTGCCTTCGGCGAAGCTGGTGGCGGTGTCGGATGTGGTTGAGGCTACGGCGAAAGGGCTCGCCGACCAATACGATGCGGCAATGTATACCGATTATCGGGAAATGCTTGAACGCAAAGATATTCAGGCTATTTGTCTTTGTGTGCCCAGCGGCATGCGTATGGAAATTGCCGTTGCTTGTGCGGAAGCGGGCAAGCATATTTTATCTGAAAAGCCGCTGGACGTATCGACCAAACGCATTGACCGTATCATCACTGCGACGGAGAAAGCGGGTGTTCGGCTGGGCTGCATTTTCCAAAGTCGATTTGCCGACGATTCTGCGCTCATCAAAAAAGCCTTGGATCAAGGCCGTTTCGGTACTTTAGTACTGGGCGATGCCTATATTAAATGGTATCGATCTGCGGAATACTATGCCAGCGGCGCTTGGCGGGGCACGAAGAAATGGGACGGCGGCGGCGCGCTCATGAATCAGGGTATCCACCAAATTGACCTGCTGCAATGGTTCATGGGGCCTGTGAAGACGGTACAAGCGCAAATGACGCGACGCCTTCATGAAGGGCTTGAAGTGGAAGACACAGCGACGGCAATGCTCCAATTTGAGAGCGGTGCTTTTGGCGTGATCGAAGGGAGCACCGCCATCTTCCCAGGACACGCTGCGCGTATTGAGATTCACGGATCGAAGGGGAGCGTCTTCACGGAAGACGGCGCGATTAAATTTTGGAAATTCGATAAACGCCGCGCTGTTGACGCGAAAATCGAGGCGCAATTAAACCGAGAATCTGAGCTGGGCTCCGGCGCAGCAGATCCTTTGAGCAGTCTCAAGACGGAAGGTCATCGCCGTCAGATCGCTGATTTCACCACTGCCCTGAGAAGGGATCGTGCGCCGCTTATCGACGGGCGGGAAGGCCGTAATGCTGTGGCATTGATCGAGGCGATCTATAAAGCGGCAGAGACAGGACGGATCATCAAACTCTAAGGCTACGGTGTCGGTCGTTGTCGTCGTTGGTACCGGTGTTGTTCATCGGTCATGGGTCAGCGCTGTCTGTGCTGTCTGTGCTGTCTGTGCTGTCTGTGCCTATTGCTGTCACTGCGTTCGTAATGGATCATAGAAACAAGTGCCATGAACAGGGAACATCAAAAAAGTAGTGCTGTTGCCGGCTTGGATTTCAAGCGTTGCAGTGCTGTAGTCCTTGATTTTGATCAGACCTTGTTTTTAGATAATTCCACGGAAGTTTTTTTGGATAGTCTGCGGCCCCGCCTGCTTGTATTCTTGCTGGTTGCCTGCAGTGACTGGCTTCTTCGTGTGCTGGCAGGGCTGCGCTTGGTTGTTTATGATAAGCAGCGTGATTTTCTCCGTATCCTGCTGTGTACGCTGTTGCTGCCGTGGAATCATTTCTTGTGGCGCCGCGCCGCCCGCCGTTATGGCCGCCCGTCTATGAACCCTGTACTCTTGGAGGCGCTGCCGGCCGATAAACCGCTCATCATTCTGAGTTACGGTTTCGAACATATTATTGTGCCGCTCCTTGCCGCGGCGGGACTTGGTCATGTGCCGGTGGTGTGCTCTCGCGTGGTGCCCCCTTGGCGGAATTTGCGGGTCATTGGGAAATGCGCCGCCCTAGCAGCGGTTTTGCCCAAAGAACAGTGGTCGTCAGCCCTTTTCATCACAGACAGTGACGATGACGCTGAAGTGGCGGCAGCCATTACCGATTCCCATATCCTGCAGTGGGACATGGTGCCGTGTCGCGCCTTCTCTTCCCTCTATGTGCCGCTGCGCTACACGGTGGAGGGGAAATATCCGGGCTGCCGTTATTTCACAACGCAACTTGTCTTTGAAGATCTGGCGCTTCTTTGGCTTGCCTATAGCTTTTCTTGGCAGCATACGCTTGCGCTGCCGGCGCTGTTTTTGTCGCTCTTCTCTATCTATGAAATTGGGTATTACGAGAATGACCGCGTGGCGACGGATTATGAGCAACGGCCTGTGGTGACGAACGAGGCAGCATCGTTTCGCGGCTTTTCAAAGGGCAAGGCGTGGCTGTGGGCGCTGGGCAGCGCCCTTGTGGGTCTGTTCATGCTTCATAGTCCCGCCCTTTGGCAGGAGCCCGAAACGCTGTACCGATACGGCTATGACTTTGGCGGCTGGCTGCTTATCTTGGCTGCCTTGTCCCTCGTCTTTTGGGTGTTTAACCATGTGACGCCTAAAAAGCGCATCCCCTTGTTTCCCCTGCTGCATCTTTTCAAATGCTTTTCTTTTGCCTTCCTGGTGTCCCTCAACGGAGTGGGAATTTTGCTGTTAACGGCGCAGGTGCTATCGATAACTGCCAACTATACCATCTATCGTATGGGCGGATATTGGCAGCGTTTTAATCGACAAGCATGGCGTTTAATTTTGTTTTTGCTGTTGGTATTGGTACTATCGATTTTCCGGCCCGCCGGCCTTTTGGAAACGGGAGCGTTCCGTTGGACGCTGATTTTCTTGTGGGCAGCCATGCGCGCCTTGGAACAGACCGTGCATAAAAACATCGTGCGTTTCGTGTTGGATGGTTTTCGTGTTGGGGAAATGCCCCTCTCCCGACATGAGGAAGCGCAGAGAAAGGAGCAGGCACATGATTGATCGCTATGACTTGGAAGCAGCGGCGTTGACGCCCGCTTTGGATCGTTTCTTTTCCCTGGCAGAGTCGAAGTTATTTTCTTTGGCAGAAGATTGGGACAGCGAGCGGGGCACGCCTGTCTTCACAGAAGCCGGAAAATATACAAGCCGCGGCTGGACAGAGTGGACTCAGGGATTCCTCTATGGCTGCAGGCTGCTGCAATTTGATGGGACAGGAGACGAAGCCTTATTCGCGTCGGGCCGCGACGATACGCTTAATAAAATGGCAGCCCATCTGACCCATCACGGTGTCCATGATCACGGTTTCAACAACATCTCTACCTACGGTAATTTGCTGCGCCTTGCCCATGAGGGGCGCAGTAAGGATTTGGAAGAGAATATGCGTCTTTATGAGCTGGCGCTGCGCGTGTCGGCAGCGGTGCAGGCAGCACGCTGGAGCGATACTGCCGATGGCGGCGGCTTCATCTATTCTTTTAACGGGCCCCAGTCGCTCTTTGTAGACACGATCCGTTCCTGCCGCATTCTTGTGCTGGGTCATCATTTGGGTCAGGTTCTGCTGGGCGAAAACGACAGGCGTATTTCTCTGCTTGATCGTGCGGTCAAGCATATACGCGCCACGCTGAAATACAATGTGTATTTCGGGGAAGGGCGGGACATATACGATGTGCGCGGCCGTGTTGCCCATGAAAGCATTTTCAGTGTGAATGACGGACAGTATCGCTGTGCGGCAACGCAGCAGGGCTATGCGCCCTTCACTACGTGGACCCGTGGCCTGGCGTGGGGGCTTCTGGGCTGTGTGGAGCAGTTGGAATTTTTCCGCGATCATCGGCGCTCCTTGGAAGAGGTTGAAGACGGCGCAGTATTTATTCAGGAAATGTTGGCGGGCGCGCAGGCGATGGCTGATTTCTATTTGGACAACACGCCTACGGACGGCGTGCCTTATTGGGATACAGGCGCGCCGGGCTTGTATCAGCTCGGCGATTATCTCAATCGTCCCTCGGAACCGGATAATCCGCATGAGCCTGTGGACAGTTCCGCCGCCGTGATATGTGCCCAGGCTTTGCTGCGTCTGGGCAGTTATTTGGGTGATGCGGGCACCGTTTATACACAGTGCGGCTTGAAGACGGCGCAAAGCCTTTTCAACGCGCCCTATTTAAGCGAGGACAGCGCGCATCAGGGCCTCATCTTACACAGCATCTATCATCGACCCAATGGCTGGGACTATCTGCCGCCGGGCAAAGCGGTTCCCCAAGGAGAATCGTCTATGTGGGGCGATTATCACGCCATGGAACTGGCGGTTTATTTGCAACGCATGATTCAGAATCAACCTACCTTGTATTTTTACGGATAAGTAGTTATTTCTTTTTAGGATTGATGTGAAGCGGCCTTCCCACATTCCGAAACTGTTTTTTTAAGGAGTTCTATAGATGACCACTGAGCAACTCAATGTACCCTCTTCGTTAGAAACGCCGCTGCCCTCGCGTTTGCTCTTTATCGTGTTCCCCGTCCTTGCCGTCATGCTGGGCTGGGCGTGGCGCGGCTTCATCGGCGGCGGCCCCTTTGCAGCGATGATTCCCGGCGCCTTTATTGCCTTGAGTCTCAGCCTGCTGTTGCGCCATGATCGGCATGAGGCGGCTGTGGCCGCCCTCTTCGGCGCCATTGGTCTGGGCTGCGGCGGTGAGATGACCTACGGTCAGACGCTGGGGCTTGCCTGCGATCCAAACACCATGGCGTGGGGGCTCCTCGGTGTCGCCTTAAAGGGCGGGATCTGGGGCTTGTTGGGCGGCGCGATTTTGGGCGCGGGACTCTGTCGCGCGCAATACAGCAGGGGTACGCTTCTCATGGGCTTGTTGCTCGCGCTGCTCTGCTTTTATCCCGGCTGGAAGCTGATCAATGCTTCACGGCTGATCTATTTTTCCAATCCTTTTGATAAACCGAGGGATGAGGTGTGGGCGGGCTTGCTCGGCGCAGCCATCGCCTTCATCGTGTGGATCCTCTATAAGGGCAGGGGCAAGCAACGAGCTGTGCCCTTCTTCTTCGCCCTGTGGGGGCTGGTGGGCGGAGCCATTGGTTTCGGAGCGGGCTGCCTCTTTCTTATTTTCGGGCGCAGCAGCTACGCGCCGGCGGCGGTCATTGATTGGTGGAAGCTCATGGAATGTTTCTTTGGCGCCATGCTCGGTCTTGTCTTCGGCTTAGCGGCGTGGCTCCATCGCGATCGGCTTAAGACCCATGGCGTTGCGGAAACAAAAGACGGAGCGGGGGGCTGGATCGCGCCGGTCATTCTGCTGCTTTTTGTAATCGGCTTTTTCGTGGTCTTTCCCAAGTGGGAACAATGTCTTGAAGGCTGTGCATGCCTGCCTGGTCTGGCAGCGGACGATGTGCTTCAAGTTCTCTACAACTTTCTGTTCTTCGGTATCCTGTGCATTGGGTTGGCGCTTTATTGCCGCAGCGCTGCGTGGCATGTTGCCATAACGGTTACTTTTTTTCATACCGTTCTTGATTTTAACCGAAACTGTGAGAATATGCTTGGCTGGGCGGCACCCCTTTGGATGCAGCTCAGCATTCTTATTGTTGTCGTGGGAATCGTGGCGGTCTGTGTACATTTCTTGGATAAAGGACCGCGCCCCGTATCGCGCCTATATTTACTCTTGTTGTGGGCTTCTTTCATCATGGCGACTTTGAAGACCTTGATGCACCATGACTATTTTAAAGGCACGGTGAACCGCTTTGTGCCGTGGCATATGCCCATGACCATTATCGCGCTCTACGTACTCTACGTGGTCACGACGGCGGTGCTGACCTTTATCATTCTGCACCTTGGCAAAGCAGAGGGTCGTGCGGCACGCGGTGCGTCCAGCTGCTGACGCAGTTCCTTACTTGGCATCCTCAGCAAGATCACTAAAGCGATAGCCCACGCCGTGTACGGTCTGGACGCAAGCGCTCACTTTCCCCAGCTTCTTGCGCAGTCCGAAGATCTGTACATCGACGGCGCGTTCGGTCACGGTGTAGTGGCTTCCGCGCACCACATTCACGATCCGTTCCCGTGTGAAAATCCAGCCCGGCCGCCGCGCCAATAAATATAGAATAGAGTATTCCGAAGCGGTGAGGCGGATGACTTTTCCGTTAACGGTGACTTCTCTGCGTCCCGGATGGATCTCCAGTGCCCCGAAGCGCAGGGGTATTTGTTCATTCACCATGTCATAGAGACTGCGCCGCAGCAGCGCGTGAACCCGTGCTGCGAGGAGGGCGTCGCTGATAGGTCCGGCGATAAAATCATCGGCGCCGGCTCTGAGTCCGGCAATGATATCTTCCTCTTTGCTGCGGGAGGTGTGTATGATCAGCGGCAGCAGCGCGATGTTTCTGTCTTCATTAAGTTGCTTGTAGAAATCAGCGCCGGACATGTCCTGTAAGGTCCAATCCAGGAGTATGAGTTGGGGCGGTTTATCAAAGATATAGTCGAGTGCTTCGGTGCCGGTCGCCAGGCTTTTCGTTTGATAGCCTTCCTGTTGCAGCGCCTTGCAAAGGGCACTGCGTGAGGATCCGGGTTTGCCGACCACCAAGATTACGATTTCATCTTTTCGAAGCACACTATTTCCTTTCATTGCGCGTAGGTATAAAGGGCCGCGGTATTCATTTCATCCACAACCTGCCTCTATTGTATATAATGTGATGGTTCCTTTTTGATTTGTTCAGGAAATGACAGCTGCCCGGCGAAGCAGGAAAGGTGGAGCCTTCACGAATACATGTCCTCGGACGCGGCAGGGTGAAGGGCACAGCCTTTTGCGCCGATCTGTGCGGGCCCGTATTTGTGTTGTGAATGCCGAACCCAGATGAGGAGAAAGAGATCATGCTTACAGGAATCAATCAGTGGGCGTTCCCCAAAGATATGCCGGTTTTGGAAGCCATGCAAATTGCGTCGCGCCTCGGCTTTCAATCGTTTGAGGTGTGTGTGGGTACTGACGGTCCCTTGTCTTTGGATATCAGCGAAAGCGAGGCGGCGGCGCTGCGCCGAGAAGCGGAAGGACTTGGACTCGAACTCGCGACAGTGGGCACGGGGTTGGGCTGGGAATATCCTCTGAGCGCGCCCGATCCCGCTATTCGGGAAAAGGGTGTGGCGTTGATGGAGCGCGCCCTCACGGCAGCGCATCGGCTGGGCGCCCATACGGTACTCACGGTGCCGGGCATCGTTTCCGCTGAGGTCTCCTATGATCTTGCGTTGGAAAATATTTTAGACTCGGTACAGAAGCTTGTGCCAAGGGCGGAAGCGCTGAAAGTGGGGATCGGCATTGAAAACGTGTGGAACAAACTTCTCTTGAGCCCCGTGGAGCTGCGCGACTTCATCGACCAATGCGAAAGTGAGTATGTGGGGGCGTACATCGATACGGGCAATATCATTCTTTACGGTTATCCCGAACAGTATTTGCGTATCCTTGGCCGCCGTGTGCGCGCTGTTCACGCGAAAGACTTCCGTGCGTCGGCGGGCAACTTCGACGGTTTTGTCATGCTCATGGAAGGGGATGTCAACTGGCCTGCCGTGGTGGACGCCTTATCCGAAATTGGATTTGACGGCGCTCTTACCGCGGAATATGGTCCCTATACGCATAGTCTGGAAGTGATGCTTCGCCACGTACACACGTCGCTTGAAGCCATTATCGCTCTTCAATCATAATGTTGGCAAAGCTAGTTCAAGGGAATTGCTCTTGAATTTTTTTTCGTATCCAAACCTGAACAGGGAGGAGAACCCTTATGAATGTTGCAATCCTCGGATGTGGCGGCATGGGCCGGCTCCACGCACAAATGGCAAGCAATTGCGGCCTTCGTATCACGGTCTGTGCCGACAAGGTCGCTGCTGCTGCGACCGCCTTGGCGAAGGACTTCGACGCGAAAGCCATGAACGATCCCATGGCTGCGGTGAAGGCGAAGAATGTGGATATTGTGGTGATCACGACGCCGACGCCGACCCACAAGAATTTGGTGAAAGCGGCTGCCGCTGCCGGTAAGCATATCTTTTGTGAGAAGCCTTTCGGGCGTACCGTGGCAGAGTGCAAGCAGTCCATTGCTGCGGCGGAAAAGGCAGGTGTCAAGCTTTTTGTAGGTCACGTGGTGCGCTATTTCCAAGAGTTTGAAGAAATGCGCAGACAGATGGAAAGCGGCGCTATTGGAAAACCGGGCTGGATCAAGATGTTCCGCGGCGGGATTTTCCCCGGCACGCCCGGCAGTTGGTTTCGTGATTATGCGCAAAGCGGCGGGGTAACCCTTGATTCCATGATCCATGATCTGGATTGGCTCCGCTACGCCTTTGGCGAGCCGGAACGCCTCTTTTGCCAAGCACTGCGTCGGAAGGAACCGGTGCAGTTAGATTATTCGCAAGTGACGTTGCGTATGGAAAACGGTATGATCGCTACGGTCATCGGTACGTGGGCGCATCCGACCGGCTTCCGGGTCAAGGTGGAAATTTGCGGCGAATCGGGCATGATCGAATTCGACAGCAACGAAGCTCCCTTCAGCGCGCAGGCGCGGGAAGCGGCGGCGGGCCCGAGTATGATCGTCCCGTCAAATCCTGTTTCGGTGAGCCCCTATCAGCTGGAATGGGAAGATTTCCTCGGCTGGATACGGGGTGAATCCATGCCCCGTGTCTGTCCGGAAGATGGATTGCGTGCTGTTATGATTGCAGAAGCGGCTCTGAAATCCGCAAGGCTGCGGCAACCGGTCAACCTTTGAGAAAGGAATTCTATCATGGTTAAGATTGGCATTATGAGCTTTGCTCACCTTCACGCGGACAGCTATGCCGCTTGTGTACAGGCAATTCCCGAAGCTAGCCTTGCCGCAATCTGGGATGATAACGCCAGGCGCGGCCGAGCCAAGGCGAAGGAACTGGAAACACCTTTTATCGGTAATTTAGATAAATTTCTTGCCTCTGATCTGGACGCGGTTATTGTAACCTCTGAAAACACCAAGCACCGAGGGTTGGTGGAGGCGGCCGCGGCTGCAGGCAAATGGGTCTTGTGTGAAAAGCCGCTGGCTCCGACCCTTGAAGATGCGCGCGCTATGGTTTCTGCATGTAGAAAGGCAGGCGTAGGGCTGGGCACCGCTTTTCCTTGCCGCTATGCACTGCCCATTGTTGAGGCGAAAGCGAAACTCGATTCCGGCGAATTTGGAGAGGTTTACGCCGTGTCTTGCACCAATCACGGTAAAGCTCCGGGCGGCTGGTTTGCCGATGACGAGCTGAGCGGCGGCGGCGCGACGATGGATCACACGGTGCACGTAGTCGATCTGTTGCGCTGGATGCTTGACAGAGAATTCACACGCGTTTATTGCGAACTGGGCAATCAGCTCCATCAAAAGACCTTGAAAACCGACGATCTCGGCAGCCTGCATCTGGAGATGAAAGGCGGCGTCCAGGTTGGACATCTCGCGAGTTGGAGCCGCCCCGATTGCTATCCCACTTGGGGCGATGTGACCCTCGAATTTATTTGCGAAGGCGGCGTGATTAATGTGGATGCCTTCAACCAAAAAGTGACGCTTTATGATGGCAAAGCAGGGCGGGTCAACTGGGTCCCGTGGGGTGATGATGCAAACCTCGCTTTGATCCGCGACTTTGTGGAAGCGGTGCGCGAGAAACGAGAGCCGACTATTGACGGCGTTGACGGTTTGCATGCCACGGCAGTGACCCTTGCCGCGTATGAGTCTTTCCGCAGCGGTGCCGCGGTGAAACTCTAAGACTAAGATAAGGACAGCGCCCTTGCCGCAGCCCAACTGATGGGAGTCTGCGGCAAGGGTTTTTTTGTGTCGCAGCGGGGATAAAAAAAGCGCCGACGACTTGTGTGAGCCGCCGGCGTCTTAGCTTTATTAAGAGGTTATTTTCTGCGCAGTGTTCGTGCGCCGACAAGGCCGGTTAAGGCAGCGATGAGCGCCAGTCCCGCAAGTGCGGAAGTCGGAACTCCCGAGATCAAGGACAGGATGAAGATGGGTGACCATGCGGTTTCGTCCGCCACGGAATCGTAGACTTCACATTGGTATTCACCTAAATCTTCTTCCGATACGTTGCCGATGGTGTAGCTTGCGCTTATGGCGTCGGGAATCGCATTGAGCGCTTTGTCTTCCGTGTGGCGGTACCACTGGTAAGAAGGCAGACTCTGCGCTCCCGATACCGTCACGGTGAAGGTTGCCGAGGCTCCTTCTGAAACGAAAATATGTGTATTGCCAACAGCGGTGACTTGGAAGCCGGAAGGCGTTTCACCTTCGTCGGGCAAATCATCGACTATGGTGATGAGGGCATCGCATTCATCGGCGTTGCCCGCAGCATCTTCCACACGCAGGGTGACCGTTTGCGTACCGACGTCGCCTGTGTCGAAGCTGAGTTGTTCGGCTCCGTTAATCAGCATGGATGTAATAGCCACGTTATCGGTGCTTCCGTCGTCTATGGCGGCCGCGGTGATGGTAGGCGCACTCAAGTAGACCGTAATATCTTTGCAGTGTGCGGCGGGTGCAATGTCATCCACAACGGTAAGCGCTGCCGTACAGCTGTCACTATTACCGGCACTATCCGCGACTTGGAGGGTAATTTCATGTTCACCCATATCGCTGGCGCCGAAGTATAGTCCGGTTTCATCATTGATCAGCAGGGACGTAATCCCGCAATTGTCGGAGGAACCGGCGTCTGCCATGGCTGCGCTCAGGAAAGGACTGCTCAAGTAAACAGTTAGATCTTGACAAAGGGCTGTGGGCGCCGTCTGATCTTCTACCGTCAGTATCAACGTGCATGGACTTTCATGACCGACTTCATCTTTAACGGTGAGCGTCACTTCCGTCGTTTCATCGATAAGTGTTCCGGCTATAGGATCTTGCGTGAAGATGAGACTGGCGGTAGCGGTGCAGTTGTCGTGGGCTGTGATTTCGGGGATCAAATTGGGCACGGCCGCCTGACAGTTTTCGTCGCTGCCTAAGCTTCGGTCTGCAGGACAGCTGTCGATGATCGGCGCTTCGCCGACTGCGCCGCCGAGATCGGTCATGACCCTGCCTTCCTCATCCATTGTATTTTCATAAATGTCGGCTACGGTTGCGGCTACGGTAATGGTAATATCACCGCCTGTAAGCATTTCCTGCGTAGGGGACCAGTGCAGCAGATAGCTATTTCCCGTGCCTACTGTGACGGAGTTCGGATGCTCATCTAACGTGCCGCGTCCTGAACCGGATACACTGTAACTTTCGGCAGCCATTACGTTTTGGCCCATGTCTTTGTTAAAGCTAAGGGATACGGTGCTGCCGTCTATTACGCTGACGCCAAGGAGATAAGGATTTTGTGTGTCCCGTACGTGGACTATACGGGTCACTTCATTTGCGGCATTGCCGGCTTCGTCGGAAACGTTGTAGCGCACCGTATAGGTGCCGACTTGGTTCGTGTCCACAGGGTTTACTGTGACGATGGAGTCGGTCAAAGTGCCTTCACACTGATCAAGTGCAGTCGCACCGGCATCGGTATAAGTATTGCCCAGTTCAACAGTGACGTTATTCACACCACCCCGTGTAATGACCGGTTTCAAGGTGTCTTGAACAGTGACGGAGCGGGTTTGTGTGGTCTCGTTCCCACTTGCATCTTTTGCTGTGTAGGTTACGGTATAGCTTCCTACCACGTCTGTGTCTACGGGATTGTCGACCGTGACAGTTACGCTGCTGTCACAGTTGTCGACAACCGTTGCGCCGGCATCCGTGTATTTCGCGCCGCATTCCGCGGTGACATTGTTTTCTCCGTTCAGCGTGATGACAGGCGCAATATCGTCTTCCACGGTGACTTGGGATTGACAGGTGCTTATGTTGCCAGCCCCATCTTTTACGCTTAAAGTGACTTGCGTTGAGGGCATATGGCTGCAGTTAAAGACTTTGTTGGAGGCGCCATCGATCAGATATTCCACAATAGTGCCATTGTCCGCGCTGCCGTCATCAATAGCTTGGGCGTTGATTTGGGGGGCGCTGAGCTTCACGGTGAGATCTTTGCAGGTTGCGGTGGGCAGTACGTTGTCGACGGTGAAGGTGGCGCTCGGTCCCTTGGCAAGGCTGAGATTGCCCAAGGTGTCCGTGGCGGTGTTTGCTGCAATACTGATTCCCAAGGAACCATTACCGGTAATATTGTTGATGCTTACCGTTCTCGTATTGCCGGAGCCGGTCACTTGTACCGTGCCGTTTGCAGTTCCCGTCTTGTTGAGCGTGATATTGGCGGCCGCAAGGGTGCAGGCGCTAAAGCCGCTTCCCGAATCTGTGTAGGTGACCGTATAGGTAACGGGACCTGTGTTGGTGACCGATTTGGAGGGCGCGCCGATGGTGATGGCAGGCCCGTCGTTGTCGACGTTAAACACTTCGCCTGCGGTGTAGCTGACGAAGGGTTGACCGGCAATGTCACGAGCCGTGCCGCCGGAAACAAGATCAAGTCGGACTGTGCCGGTTCCGGTCGTTGTATAGCCGAGAAGCAGTTGGGTCGGATTTAATGTTGCCCCGGTCAATGTTGCCGCGGCGGTTCCTGTTGCTGTTATGGCCACATCGTCCAACCCTAGGGTCGTAATGTCAATATTATGATTGAGGCGTACTTCCCAGGCTACCACTCCCTTCGTATAGGCAGGGGGGGCAATCAACGGACTCTCGCGCTTTATGGAGGATGCTGTGGGCGGGGGCGGTCCTTGGCTGGCGGGCAGTAGGGCAATATGATCCACTTCCACAAAGGTGCCATTGCCGGTTAACGAACCGGAGCTGCCGATTTTTTGATCCGGGAAATCGAATCGGAAGCGTTCAATGGTGGTGGCTGCGTTCCACGTCGCTTTTTCCTCAAAATCTACCCAATATTCGCTTAATTGGGTATCCTTGGGGGTGATTCTAAAAAAGGCTTCATGTCCTGCAGCAAAGCCCGGAATCGTGTTGTCGTCAAAGTAGATGATTGAACCGTCGCAGCCTGTGTCATTTCTTGCAATGATTTTCATCCATCGGAAACTGCTGCGCTGCAAATTCAGGGGTTGTGAGGTCCAAGAAGGGTCTGCGGCACCGGATTCAATGTTGTATCGTAATGTGCCGTTGGAGACCTCCCAATCAGCAATTTGAACCAAGGGTTCCCAACCCTCTAAGAAATTGTCTGTGTTGAAACTCCATTCCGGAAGTGAAAAAGAACCGACGATTGTTGTGTCAGCCGTAATATCCTTAATCGTGTAATTAAAGGGTAAGACATTGCTGCGTGCGCCATTGACCAAAATAGAATAGAGGCGATAGCCGGCCGCGGGCGTAAATGTGAAGGCGGAAGAGCCGTGGGCGTACACGGTCTGTTGCGTGTTGGGTGAAACGGTGCCGTTGCCGCCGGAAATACTGGGCGTAACTTTGAAAGTTTGAGGCGTGGCCGTAGTGGTCAGCTTAACATTATCGATCATGATCGTGTTATCCCCTTGGGGCTCTGAAAATTCAAACTTGAGTACATTGCCCCATGCGAGATTATAGGTAAAAGGAAAGGAAAATGACGTAAAGCTGCTTTTTGTGGTAATGACTGTAGGACCAAAAAGTGTTTGCGTACCGAGTTTGACGGTAAGCTTCATGCCCGGGTTGCCGGTACGAAGATTGTAGTAAAAAGAAAAGGTGTGGGAGGCGCCCGGTGCCAAGCCGAGTATGGCTTGGGAGAGCGAGCCCGCCCCTTGCATACCGGAGAGTTTGCTGCCCTGTGGTATGGTTCCCAAATTGCTGGTATAGAAGGGTCCGCTCGTGCCATTCAAAATGGCTTGACCGGCGACCGTCCACCCTGAGATGTTTTGTGTGTAACCGGGACTACCCGGCAAGGGATCTACCTCAAAAGACCCATTTTTGACGAGATCTATTTGTGCAACGGCGCTTCCGATACAACAGAGCACAGCCAACAAGACGGCTGTACAAAACAAGTGCATATTTTTTGTTTTCATTTGTCTTTACCCTTCTCTTTTTTTAGACGTTGATCCTTACCTCTGCTTTGTTATACAAGTGCCTATGAATCTTGTAAAATTATAACACATTAGAATATAAAAAAGTCATTTTTTGCGGGTGGATTCAAGGGGGCGGATTCAAGGTTGAAATGCAAGCGATCCTAAAAAAGCGGACATCACAGAGATCTTCGGTACAATAGTTCTAAGCAAAAACCCGAAGGAGTCCATAATGTTCCACTGCCGCGGATCGGCTCGCTATCAGTCGGCATCAAGAGATAATGTCAAGCCCCCGCTTTTTGGATCCTGTTGTTATGAAGGTTTCTGTGTTTCATGAGCGCGCCTACTTTGGCGAATTCTTTTGGGATCCAACGTGGGTACTCAAGCCAGCACGCGTAACGCAGCGTCTTAGCGATACAAACACCTCGGGCGCGATAAATCGCGCCCCTACACCGGAAGGCTTTGTGCGTCTCCTGTCCATCGCGTCCATCCTGTCCATCGTGTCCATCGCGTCCATCGCGTCCATCCTGTCCATCCTGTCCATTAGAGGAAAACATCTCCGTCCGCCGGTTCTCAACCCTGTTTCTAGCCTCGCTTTCCCACGCCATTCTTCGCTCCGCCACGGATAACATGGCTTGTCGGCGCTTGTCAATTGTCTTATACGCCGTTGATTTGGTATCATGACAGCCTTAGATACAATCCTGCTTGCGCAGGCGAGTAGTACCTTTCCGCTCTATGGGAGAAACGAAACCCGATCTTCCCGGGGAGAGTCAAAGGCTTGTGAGAAGTGGTCATTCGACCGTGTCAGTTGTTCTAACACAGGTCGCCGCTGTTCATTCAACCAACCAAACGAGGAACTAGCTATGAAAAAAGCAGCCGTTTTAACAGCCCTTTGCCTGATTACTGCAGTCGTCACCGGCTGTGTCACTGCCGGCAATGCGCCCTCCGATGCCGAAATGATCCAGTCCACGCTGGATAACATGAAAGTCGCCTTGGAAAGCAAAAATATTGACTTGTTGATGAGCACCTTCTCTGAAGATTTTTATCATCCTGAAGTGGGCGGCAAAGCGGAAGGACGGGAATTGCTGCAGGCCGCCATTGATGCAGGCTATCTTGATGACGGTGTCGTAACTTTTGAAGATATGGAAATTGAAATGAACGAAGACGGCACCGCAACCGTCTATCCCGTTGATCTGGCGGGCCCTCCCGGAGCGGTCAGCATTGAACTGAAACTGAAAAAAGAAGAAGGGGGCTGGCTGATCCTCGAACTGGCGCCTGACGGTATCTGATCCGCGCTGATCCCTCGTCAATCAAGTATCCATCGGGACTGTACGCGACGCAAAGCCTTCCCCGGCGTTTCACACGCCTGCGGCACGGGCAATGTCGAAACAGTCCCGATTTTTATTTCAACAAGGCATAGCGCAGCAAAAAGGCCAGTGCCGTAATATACATGATGGCGTGTACTTCGCGCCAACGGCCCGCTACCGTCTTGATCAACGCGAAAGAGATACAGCCTGCCGCGATGCCTTCCGTAATCCCATAACCCAATACCATCATGGCAATAGTCAAAAAGGCGGGAAGTCCCTCCGTGATATCCTCCCATTTAACGCGTCCTAAAGGCGAAAGCATGAGAAATCCCACGGCGATCAGCGCGGGCGCTACGGCGGGATACATGGCAACATGGGCTCCTTCAATGCCCAGCGCCTGATAATAGGCGGGCCCCACATCCCTTCCCACCACCGCAATGACGGGCAGGAACAAAATGGCCGCTAAAAAGCAAAGTCCCGTCACAATGGCGGCGAGCCCCGTTCTTGCGCCTGCCGCCACGCCTGCCGCACTTTCGATGAAACTGGTTACCGTTGAGGTGCCGCAGCAAGCGCCGATGCAGGTTCCCATGGCATCGGCAAAAAATGCCCGCCCCGCACGGGGCAGTTTCCCGTCCTCGCTCATCAATCCCGCTTGTGTACTGACCCCGACTAGCGTACCGACGGTATCAAAGAGATCCAAGAAGAAAAAGATGGCAATGGCAAGCAGGGCGTCCAAGCGCCGATCCCACAATTCGCGGAATCCCAGGTTGAAGAAAGTCTGTGTAGACCAGCTGAACTCGGAAGGGGTGCTCGGAATTACTTTAAATAAAACAGACAGTCCTGCTGTGAAGAGGATACCGATTAAGATACCGCCATGAACCCGATAAACGGATAAGGTGGCAATGAGAAAGAAGCCCGCAATGACGATGAGCGGCGTGGCGTGTTTCAAATTGCCCACGGCGACCATGGTAGCACTGTTGAAAACGACGATGCCGCCCCACTGAAGCCCCACAAAGGCAATATACAGACCGATGGCAGGGCCGATAGCGTTTTTCAAACACAAGGGAAATACATCCATCACTTTTTCGCGAAACTGAAAGAGCGACAAGAGCATGAATAGGATTCCGGAAAGCAACACAATCGTCAAGCCTGACTGCCACGCAAAGCCCATGGCTCCGCAGACCGTGTAGGCGAACAGAAAATTCTCGCCCATGCCCGGTGCTAGAGCGATGGGATAATTGGCAAAGAGCCCCATGAGCAGACAGGCGCAGGCGGAGGAAATACAAGTAGCCAACACGACCGATCCAAAATCCATTCCGGTCATGGCAAGGACGGTGGGCTGCACAAAAACAATATAACTCATGGTGGCGAAGGTGGTGAACCCACCAATCACTTCACGCCGTAGGGTTGAACCGGCGTCGCCGATACCAAAATAGCTGTTAAGCATGGTTCCGCTCTCCCGATAAAAATGTAGCGTTGGTTAACTGTCCACACTATTTATTATATAGCAGATTTATCGACAAAACATGGGAGCCTCGATCTTTTTTTTAAAAAGACGAAACTTCAAAAAGGCAATGCTTCGTTCATGAGATGATCCACTAAGATTTTGAAGCCGATACCGATGAGGATGAGTCCGCCGAAAACTTCTGAGGCGGTGCCGAAACAACGGCCGAGCATACTGCCGAAAAACATGCCGAACATGGTGAGCCCCGCCGTGATAATGCCGATGAGCGCGGCGGCATACCAAAGATTAACGGACAACATGGCAAAGCTCAGCCCCACGGCGAAGGCGTCTACGCTCGTTGCCAGCGACAAAGAAATAAGATGCCATCCCCGCGTGGGATCCATACATTTTTTTTCTTTGTCCTCGCTGTCAGCCCAGGCGCCCCACAGTGCATGGAGGCCGATGCCGCACAAAAGTAAAAAGACGACCCAGTGATCGATTTCAGCCATAAAAGATACGGTATACCGTCCCGATATCCAGCCGAGCAGCGGCATCACTGCTTGGAAAAATCCAAAATGAAAGGATAGGCGAAAGATTTGGCGTGGTGTTGTGCGGGGAAGGTTGACGCTTACGCACACGGCAACGGCGAAGGCGTCCATGGCAAGTCCGACTCCCACGCCTGCCAATAACCAAAAAGGCATCGGTTGACTCCTGTTTACGTGAAAGATATAATGCAGTCAATTGTAGCGAAAATCAAGCCCTTTGATAAAGAAAACAGATCTGCTGTGCCTGCCCGCGCCGGTATTCACTGTGTAAGCATGGGTGCATGGGTCAGTTTGAGAAAATAAATGGAAGCCTTAGTACAAGCACATCCCGTGTTGCAAGCACTCGTTGCAACGCTCCTGTCAGCCGTCTCTACGTCGCTGGGCGCGGCGCCCGTATTTTTTTTCAAAGAAGTGAACAGACAAGTGCTCGACTGCCTGTTGGGCGCTGCTGCGGGCGTGATGATTGCCGCCAGTTTCTTTTCACTGCTCGTCCCTTCCGTTGAAATCAGCCGCAGTTTAGGATTCATCCCTTGGCTGCCGCCGACGGTGGGCTTTTTGTTGGGCGGCGGATGTCTGCTGCTTATCGACCATATCCTGCCTCATCTGCACCCGAATTTTTCCGATGGCGACCCGGAAGGGATGCAGACTTCGTGGCGCCGGAGCACGCTCCTCGTATTGGCGATTACGCTGCACAATTTCCCCGAAGGATTGGCGGTAGGCGTAGCCTTTGGCGCGACGGCTGCCGGTATCCCCGGCGCAGGATTCGCCGGAGCCGTCACCTTGACGCTTGGTATCATTCTTCAAAACTTTCCTGAAGGTACAGCTGTGGCGCTGCCGTTGCGCGGTGAAGGCTTGTCCAAGATGAAGAGCTTTGTTTTAGGTTCATTGTCGGGGATTGTTGAGCCTATCGCGGGAGTGGCGGGCGCTTTTTTGGTGGTCATTGCACTGCCCATTCTTCCCTTTGCCTTGGCTTTTGCCGCAGGGGCGATGATCTTTGTGGTGGCAGAAGAATTGATTCCGGAAAGTCAGCGGCAGGGAACCGACATTCCCACCATCGGCTTACTCTGCGGTTTTGCATTGATGATGATTCTTTCCGTTGCTTTCGATTGACGGAAGCGCCTGACGCGCATCAGCATCTGTTGTCGCTGTGATTGCCGTTGGGCACGAAGACGGTACAACTCATTGCTGCGTTATGGGGCCCCACGCTTCCTTCGGCATGTCCAATCCTGCGGCATAACGGGCTGCCTGTATCCAATCCGCCGTCGTTAATCTGCCGTCACCGCCTGTTTCACGGGGTGCGCAGTCGCAGCGTTGAAATTCACTTTCCGATTCCGGTATATCCAAGCCCACCACAAAGCGTCCGAGCTGCAGCCAGTCCGTAACCTTGTATTTACCGTCTCCGTCAGGACGTGGTGCCACATCACCTTCCAAGGCGAGATAGTCGTCGGTGGGAAGTACATTGCGCAGATAAGGATATCCTTGATTCAAAGGCTCAACATTGTCGTGTGCCCATATGGTTGCAAAATTCCAGTCGGCGTAGAGGAAGCCGTCGTAATAAGGCCAGGTCATGGACGCGGTGCTGTGGCCTTCTCCTGCGTTTCCGCTTTCTATTCCTGATCTTTCCACATCCCAAAAAGAGGCGCTGACACTGCCCGCAACGTTGTCGCCGACCAGTCCTCCAACAGCGCCGTTGCCTTTCAGCGTGCCCCACGCGTAACACCTTGCGATGCTCCCATCGTAAAAGTTGTATCCGGCGAATCCGCCCACGTAATAATAGCCTGATACCTTCGCTCCCGAATAGCAGTCTTGTGCAAGACCTGAGTTGTAGCCAATGCCGCCTCCTATACAAGAGGAATAGAGACCGCCCACGATAATGCCTTGGGCGTAACAGCGTTCAAGGCTGCCTTGTTTATTAAAACCGATGAGACCGCCAACATAAGAATCACCGGTGATAAGCCCGATCATACGGCTGTTTTCGACAACGCCCTTGTCGTTCTGTCCTGTCAATCCACCCACCGTGCTGACACCGGACACGGAGCCCAGTACCTGACAGTTGCGAATGGTTCCTTCCCTGTTTTCGCCTGCCAGACTGCCCACATTTTCTCGACCCACAACCCTAATTGATTGGACCTTGAGATTTTGGATGATGCCTCCTTGACCCAAGACCGAAAAAAGTCCCACATTTTTGCGGGTAGGCATGAGGATGCCGGGGTTGTGCAGGACGTATCCGGCGCCGTCAAAGACACCTTGAAAGCCCGATCCTTCGCCTATGCTTTGAAGAGGGAGATCAAGCAGATCGATATCAGAACGCAATCTTATGTGAGCAGTGAGGCTTTGTGCGTATTGACTCAGCAGGGCGAATTCTTGGGCAGTGCCGATCTTGAAAGGATCCGCTGCAGTGCCCTGTCCTGAAAAGGGGAGGACCGGATCCGCTATGAGGGGCCATGTCGGGCGTTCCCAGAGTAGACGCGGATATTCGCCTTCCACCATGACCCAATTCCAGTCGCCCCATCCTGCATTCTGAAAAACGTCCAGACTTGTCATCTCGGCAGTGCTTAAGCCTTGCCCGCTGTAACTGTCCTCTTGGCCGCTGGTCTCCCGATCCCAAAAGCTCCACAAGATTGAGCCCGGATGGTAGCCGACCAGTCCGCCCACGTGCGTTTCGCCGAATACCGCACCCCGTGCATAGCAAGCGTTGATGGCGCTGTTAAGAGAGTTCGTGCCGACGAGTCCGCCCACATAGGAGATGGCTGCAACGGAGCAGCTGCTATAGCAACCATTGACGGTTCCATCCTTGTTATCGCCAATGAGCCCGCCCATGTTTTTTTCCCCCATGACTTCTCCCGCGCTATAGCAGGCGGTCACGACGCTTCCAAATCCGTTGTACCCGATGAGTCCGCCCACTGAGGAAGAATTTGCGTTGGCAATAATTTCTGTTTCCGCATAAGAATTGCTGAGGCTGCCCATATAATTTAATCCCATGAGCCCGCCCATGTAGGAATTGCCGTCAATGGTGCTGATGGCGGAACAATCGCTGATCGTCCCCAAGTAATTACCGCCTATGAGACCGCCCACATTTTCGCTTCCCGTCAGGGAAGTGTAGCCGTTGCAATAGACCACGGAGCCGTTGTTGTTGTAGCCGATCAATCCCCCCACATTGGTATTGCCTACAACCACACCCTCTCCGTAGCAATCGCTTATCACCGCTTTTTCTGCATTACCCGCCAGTCCGCCCACGTAGTCGTTGCCCTCCATATAATAATCTTCAAGGTCAATATGATGTATGCTGCCCCCCTCGCCGAGCGCGGAAAAGATGCCCACATAGCGGCGCGTGGGTTCGATGACTTTAGCGTGACGCAGCACGTGTCCGCCGCCGTCAAAAACGCCTCGAAAGCCGCTTCCCTCGCCGATGGGATATAAGATCGTGTCAGACAAATCCAAGTCTGCGGTGATCACAATATGGGCGCTCAGCACGGCGGCGTACTGGCTGAGCAACGCAAAATGTGCGGCCGTTCCAATTTGGTAGGGAGTCGCTGCGCTGCCGTTGCCGGGGAAGGGCGGCGGTCCCGACGGAGGGATTTCAGGAAGTGTCAAAGCCTCCCATTGGAGATGGGGATAATCGCCTTCTTCCATGACCCAGCCGCGGCCCGACCAGCCCGCAATTTGAAAGGTGGAGATCTGCTGCATTTTCTCGGTAGGCAAGCCGCGCCCGCCGGTACGTTCATATTGTCCGCTGCTGTCTGTGTCCCAAAAGCTCCAGTCAATCATCCCTTCATTGGATCCGACGAGTCCGCCCACAAAGGTGCTGCCCTGCGGCGCTCCTGTGGCATAAGAGGCGTAGAGACGTCCGTAATGGCGGCCAATGAGCCCGCCCACATAGGTGGTGCCCGTAATGGAACCGGTGGCGTAGCAGTCGTATACATAGCCCCAGTTTGTGCCAATGAATCCGCCGCCTTCTCTCACAACCATGACTTCAGATGCGGCATAGCTTCGATGGATGATACCGGTGTTCCATCCGACGAGTCCTCCCGCATAATCAAAGCTTTCTACCGTACCAGTGGCGTAACAGTCGTTTATAACGCCCGCATTCACGCCGACCACGCCGCCGGCGGCGGATCTGCCGATGATATGCTGGTTTTCGACGCTGAGGCTGCTGACGGAACCATTGACGCCGACATAACCAAAGAGTCCTACATTATTTTGTTCGGGAAGATTGATATGAAGCCCGTAAATGACATGACCCTGTCCGTCGAATTGTCCGGTAAAAGCGCGGTTGGAATTGTAGCCAATAGGAATGAATCCGGCACCGTCATTCCATAAGGCACTTTCCGAAGCATCTAGATCTTTAGTGAGCACATAATCCCCGTTAAGGGGGTAGCCCGCATCATTGCCGATCTTTTGAAGTTCTCCTAAGGACGAAATAGGCAGGGGCGCCGCCGCGGCAACACTGTAGAAGAGCAAGGGCGGCAGGAGAAGAAGACAACCACATATAGCGCGTGAGTGATGGTAAATGCTCATGGCAATTCCTTTTGATGCGTCGTGAGGGGGGGCGGAAAGGGAACTGTTCCTACACGCCCTAAGCCACACGTTGCATCAGACTACAGCATGCGATCATGAAATCATCATATCGGTTTTCGGAACCATAAACAAAAGAAGTTCCCCTTGTCGAGCCCGTTTCTTTAATGGGCATTTCCGATCAAGACTTGCTTTTTGTTCCGCAGCACTTCTTATATTTTTTGCCGCTGCCGCAAGGACACGGGGCATTGGGTTCCAATTGTTCTTTCTTCGTTGTTTCAGCCCGCCGGAGCTGTTCCATAATATTGGCAGGCGCTCGGTTCTGTTGCAGTTCCTGCGCCATGAAACGCATGTAAGAATTGATATAGGCGAAGAAATGACGGTAGGCTTCGCAGAGATAATTGAGTCCTTTTTCACCGTCTGCAGTCCGCAAAAATCGATGCTTCGGACATTCCCCATGACACACAAAGTTGACGGGGCACGCACGGCATTGCTGCGGCAATCGATCCCGTTTGTCCTCACCAAAGCGCTGTTGTTGGGCGGAGCGCGCCAATTCGATGAGGGAAAGATCGTTGAGATTTCCTAAGAGATGGGAAGGATATACAAAATGGTCGCAGGAATAGAGGTCGCCGTTATATTCTAAGATCAACGCATCACCGCAGCATTCCTTGAAAAAACACAGGCTCGGTTCATAGCCCAGCCATGCTTCCAAGGCAGTATCAAAGAGCTGGATGAAGACACGGCCCACATCTTCGCGTACCCATAAGTCGAATATGCGTTGGAGGAAAAGTCCGTAGTCGCGGGGACGCACACTCCATTCCGTGACGGCTGCCTCTACCGGATCATCGGGAGCGACGAGCGTCAGCGCGTCCTCAGACGCCTGTACAACACGGCGCTCGACAATGGGAATGAATTGGATAAATCCCGAACCATGGGCACGCAAAAAGCGATACACATCTTCGGGCGCTTGTGCTGTTTGCCGATTTACACAAGCGAGAATGTTGAAGGCTACATCGTGCTCTTTCAAGAGACGCAGACTTTCCATGACCCGTTGAAAAGTGGGCCCGTCTGAGGGATCACGGCGGTAGCGATCATGAAAACGTTCCGGTCCGTCGAGAGAAAGTCCCACCAAGAAATCCTGTTCTTTGAGGAAATCTGCCCATTCGTTGTCGAACAGGATGCCGTTGGTTTGCAATGCGTTTTTAACGGCTTTGCCTTGAGCATAGCGTTGTTGGAGGGCAATGACTTTTTTGAAGAAGGGCAGCCCCGCGAGGGTCGGCTCACCACCTTGCCAAGCAAAATGAATTTCCGATTGGCGCGCCTGTGCAGCACAATGTTGTTCTATAAAGCTTTCGAGGAGACTGTCCGATATTTTCGGTTCCCGACGATGGGGATATAGTTTTTTCTTTTCCAGATAAAAGCAATAGCTGCACCGTAGATTGCACGAGGAACCCACCGGTTTGACCATCACATGAAAAGGCCGATTCGCATAAGCTGAAGAATGCATCATAAGCTGCCTATTGGTTCAGGCTAAGATCTACGGCGGCGCGGATGGCACGGATATGATCCGGACCCGTACCGCAACAGCCGCCAATGATGGACGCGCCGGCAGCGATCAAGTCGGCCGTTGCCGCGCCCATCTCTTCCGGCGTTTCAGGATAGTATACACTGCCATCGGATTGGTACTGCGGTTGGCCCGCATTGGGATGAACCAAGAGCGGCGTGTCCGGCGCTAAAGCATGCAGTTCTCCGACCAGGGGCACCATTTCCTTGGAACCCAAAGTGCAATTCACACCCAGTAAAGCAGCGCCCTCTTCCAGCATGGCAGGGACCATCTCTTCAAGAGAAACACCCATCATTGTGCGATAGCCGTGGGGCGTGTCCATAAAAGTTAAGGACGCCACAATGTCCAATTGCGTGTTTTCATGAACAGCTTTTACCGCTAAGCCCGCTTCGTCTAAGGCGGTCATGGTCTCCACGATGATGGCATCGGCACCGCCCGCTGCCAAAGCAAGGGCCTGCTCTGCGAAGCTGTCGTAAAGTTCCGTTTCCGATATGTCGCCCATGAGAAGCATTTTGCCGCTGGGTCCTATGGAAGCGAGAACCAACACATCCGCCCCGGCGCCTTCTCGGGAAAGGCGTGCTGCACTGCGATTAATTTCCACGCAGCGTTCTGCCAAGCCGTATTGAGCAAGATTGAGTGCCGTGCCGCCGAAACTGTTGGTCAAGACTATATCAGCGCCTGCCTCGGCGTACATGCTTGCAATCGTGCGCACTTCCTCGGGATGCTCAAGGTTCCATAGTTCCGGACAGTCCCCGGGTTTCAAACCGCGCGCAAAGAGGAAGGAACCCCAGCCTCCATCTGATACCAATATTCTTTTCTCGTTCAGTGTATCGAGGAGTGTTGCCATAAAAAAATCTCCCGTTTCAGAAATTATGATTAAGTTGATCTTGTTACTTTAATAAAGAAATGAAATGCAAGATAAATTGAAAATCAGGTCGACTTTATGATCGCTAATAAATTCATAGGCTTTAAGCCCCGGCTCCTATCGGGAAAAAGAGTGTATCGTCAAAGAGGAATCTTTTCTTTCTCACCTTATTATAATCTACTTTCCTCTTCTTCTTCATACCTTGATCCTATGAATATGTCTTTTCTCTTACCGTCGAAATTCGGAGATCTCCTCCATCGCCAATAACTTCCCCTGAACGCCGGCGCAGCCTTGACCGGCAGTGCTATGCAATATAAAGAAAACTCATAAATAAGGTAACACCTCTTAAGTGTTGAATCGGGCTCTCAACAAATTATGGAGATAAGTCATGAATGGGAATCAATGGTATCGGTATGTAATGGCGGGACTCATGTGTTTGTGCGGTGTAGCGCGCTACGCCGGAGCAGCAACCATAGAAATCGCTACGGTTGAAGAGTTGCAAAAGATTGGTAATGAAGGTGGCTGGCCTTTGTCAGGGACCTATATCCTTACCAATGACATTGATGCGAGCGAGACGGAGACATGGAATGAGGGCATGGGTTTTGATCCCTCTCTGACAACAACCTTGATACAGTTACCTTCTTTAAATTAGTGTAGAGGGCAAGGAGAACTGAATTATGAGAGATGTTGATGATGAAGGGTTGTTAGTTTCAAAGAATTCGTCTTTTATTTGT
>JAAYJI010000084.1 GCA_012523015.1 Candidatus Hydrogenedentota bacterium | reverse complement strand
TAGAAAACGGTGGGCTGGAGATGGTGCTCCCGGCATATCTCCGACACGGACTTCTTTTCAACAAGGTGACTGCGTAACAGCGCCACCTTCTCCTCGGCGGTAAAATGTCTGCGGCTTTTCTTCATGAACTTCTCCTTTCTAGTCTACACATTGGGACTGGTTGAGAAGTCCTATTTCTACTGAGGCGGGACAAAAGGATGCCCCCGCCAACTGTGCATTGTACAGTTCTGCGTAACTGAGGTCAGCTCCTTGCAATTCTGCGCCACATAAATTGGCCCCGGTCAGAACTGCTTGGAAAAAATTAGAATGGGAAAGATTCACCCCTTCAAGATTGACATTGGTGAGATTTGCTTGGTTGAAATTCGTATCGGCAAGATAAGCTTTTGACAAATCCATTCCTGATAAATCAGCGCCGCCCAAATCCGGTTTCGATTTGGGAACAGACTTACGCCAGTTGTTCCAAACCTCCACCCCTTCTTTAATACATTGTAAGTGCTGTGAATAGGCCATCGTTATTTTTTAAAAACCTACTTAAATAAGGCTAAAAACACAACAACCAAGATCCTAAGACTTGTCCCAGTATACCATGATAAATCTAGAATTTCCAGCTGCAAACAAAAGGAACCGTTTGTTTTCTTATTATAATCGAGTACCAATAAAATTACGGCTATACAGTCTGCTCTTCGATGAATAAAAAGTGCGTACAATCGGTTATTAAGCTAGTGGTGTTGACCATTCCCAATATTTACGATAGAATAGGGACTGGTTTCAGATAAATTCCTCCGCCGACGTTGGCAGCGGCTACAGCAGGAATCCCTCTCCACCAAGCATCATGCACTCTTTTTGTCGTTCTAAGTCTTTAAAACAATGCCTGTAGGATAAATTTCTTTTATGTGTCCGCCTTTATCCCCGTCCGGCGGGCGTATTGTCATTCGTGGCGCCCGCGAACATAATTTAAAAAATCTGTCCGTTGTATTACCGCGAGACCAAATGATTGTCATTACCGGTCTCAGCGGCTCTGGCAAATCTAGCCTCGCCTTCGACACCATCTATGCCGAGGGGCAACGGCGTTACGTTGAAAGTCTCTCCGCCTACGCCCGCCAGTTTCTCGCGCAAATGGACAAGCCCGACGTTGATTATATCGAAGGCTTGAGTCCCGCCATTTCTATTGAGCAAAAAACGACCCACCGTAATCCGCGATCCACTGTGGGTACCGTCACGGAAATCTATGATTATCTGCGGCTTCTCTATGCCCGTGTCGGCAAACCCTACTGTTACAAGTGCAATAAAGCAATTGAATCTCAGACACCGCAAAGCATCGTTGACCGTATCCTCTCCATGAAAGAAGGGACCCGAGTCCAATTGATGGCGCCCCTTGTGCGTCAACGAAAAGGCCACTATCAAAAGTTATTTGCAGATGTGAAACGGCAAGGATATGTTCGTGTACGGGTGGACAACACCTTCTATCACCTTGATGACGAAATCGTTCTGGAACGATATGTGAAACATGACATAGATGTTGTGGTAGATCGTCTTGTTGTGAAAACAGAGGCACGTAAACGCTTCACCGATTCCGTGGAAACTTGCCTCAAACTAGGGCAGGGACTTATCCGCATCTGGCATGAAGAAGAAGGAAAAGATCCGGAGGAATATTTACAAAGCGAAGACCTCGCATGCATTGATTGCGGCGTTGTCATGGAAGAATTGGAGCCGCGCATGTTTTCCTTCAACAACCCGAACGGAGCGTGCTCACACTGTACGGGTCTTGGTGAAGTACTCGAAGTCGTTCCGGAACTGGTAGTCCCTGATGAAGACAAATCCATTGAAGATGGTGCTGTCCGTCCTTGGGCGCTACGGCGACTCCTTGACGGCATGTACCGAAAAATGTTGTTGTCTGTCTGTCGCCACTATAAACAATCGCCTACAAAAGCATGGCGTGATTTACCGCAGTCTTTCAAAAATAAAGTTCTGTATGGATCCGGTGATGAGATCATCTCCTTTTCTTTTGAGGGCGAAAACAGCAATTACAATACACACCGCCCTTTTGAAGGGGTAATCCCCAATTTGGAACGCCGTTTTCGGGACACTGAATCTAATCGTGCACGAGATATGATTTCTGATTTTATGGCATCCCGCCCCTGTCCGAAATGCAAGGGCGCCCGCTTACGTCCTGAATCCTGTGCCGTACGGGTCGATGACAAAACCATTAGCGAGGTAACCTCTCTCTCCATTAAAGAGGCGCTTGACTTCTTTACCCGTTTACAGCTGGATTCTTCCCGCATGAAAATTGCAGAACGGGTCGTCAAAGAAATCCGAGAACGGCTTGGCTTTTTAAATAGCGTAGGCTTGAACTATTTGAGCATGCAACGCCAAGCAGGTACTTTATCGGGCGGAGAATCCCAGCGTATACGCCTCGCCACCCAGGTCGGCAGCGGACTCGTCGGCGTCTTATACGTTTTAGACGAGCCCAGTATCGGGCTGCACCAACGAGACAACGACAAACTATTAACAACATTAAAGCGGCTGCGCGATCTGGGCAACACAGTCATTGTGGTGGAACATGACGAAGAAACCATCCTCACTGCCGACTATGTTCTCGACTTGGGACCCGGCGCCGGTGTCCACGGCGGCGATATCGTGACTGAAGGACCGCCGGACACGATTATGGAATGCAAGGCTTCTTTAACAGGTCAATATTTACGCGGTGACTTGCAAATAGAAGTTCCCAAAAAACGGAGACCCGGTAATGGGAAGAAGCTGCGCATCAATAAAGCGGCTCATAACAATCTTAAAAATATAAGTGTCTCTTTTCCCTTAGGCACCTTCGTTTGTGTTACCGGTGTTTCAGGATCCGGAAAATCGAGCCTGATCAATGAGACCTTGTATCCCGCCGTGGCGCAGCATCTCTACAGACTGTATCAAAAACAACCGGGACGTCACGGGTCTATTGAGGGTCTCGAATATATCGACAAAATTATCGATATCGATCAATCCCCCATCGGACGCACGCCCCGTTCTAACCCGGCAACTTATACCGGCTTATTCGGTCCTATTCGCGAACTCTTCTCCCGAACCCAGGAATCTAGAAAACGCGGCTATCTGCCGGGGCGCTTTAGCTTCAACGTCAAGGGCGGCCGCTGTGAATCCTGCGAAGGCAACGGAATATTAACCATTGAAATGCACTTTCTGCCCGATGTATACGTCCCTTGTGAAGTATGCCACGGCGCACGCTATAACCGCGATACGCTGGACATTCAATACAAAGGGAAAAACATCGCTGAAATTTTAGATATGACCGTGGAAGATGCTTGCGTCTTCTTTAAAAACATCCCCTCTGTAATCTCAAAACTACAGACGCTCCACGATGTAGGCCTTGATTACATTAGGCTGGGTCAAGCGGCGACGACCTTGTCGGGCGGTGAAGCCCAGCGCGTCAAACTCGCCACCGAACTGGCAAAACGACAAACAGGCCGTACCCTCTACATTTTGGATGAACCAACCACCGGACTCCATGCCGCAGACGTTGATAAACTGCTTACCGTGCTGCATCGCCTCGTTGACAGCGGCAATACGGTCATCGTCATTGAGCACAACTTGGATGTTATTAAAACTGCCGATTGGCTTATTGATCTTGGCCCTGAGGGCGGCGACGCAGGGGGCCGCATTATAGCGGTAGGTACCCCTGAAAAAATCTGCCGAAGCAAAAAATCTTTTACCGGTCAATATCTCAAATCAAAATTACCGTGAACAATTGGGCGAAAACTTAGACCGGCCGATGAGAACGTGATTCGCCCTTAAACGCAGACCTTAATTGAAAATGACGGGTTGCAGCAGTATACTGCTTATCTGTATGCTCTCAAGAAATGATCACCCCGGCATCACCTTATACAGGTGTTTTTAAAAGAAAGGTATCTGTTATGCGAATGGGTCACGTATTCTTTATTGTGTTGGCAGCCGCACTTATTTCAGGGCACGCCTTTTCCCAAAGTACGCCGGAGCTGCTTTCGGTCAAAGCAATCTGGGAACAAGGTGAACACAATGCCTTCACCGACCTCATCTATTTTTCTGACCGCTGGTTTTGTGTTTTTCGTGAAGCTACCGGTCATGTGAAGGGCAATGGCACGATACGAATCATTAGTTCCGTAGATGGGGAAGCCTGGGAATCAACGGGACTGTTGAGCGAGGAAGGGATCGACCTGCGCGACCCAAAAATCTGCCTCACCGCTGATAACCGCCTCACGATCACCATGGGAGGATCCCTCTATAAAGACGGTCATTTACTGAATCGACGCCCCCGTGTTTCCTTTTCATCGCAGGGAAACGAGTGGACCGCACCAAGCCCCATTTGTGAGGATGGCGATTGGCTTTGGCGCACCACGTGGCATAAGGGAACTGCCTATGGCGTGGCTTATAGTGGTCCCGTAGCAGAAAAAGATGAATGGGAACTTCATTTAAAAAGCAGTGAAGACGGGCTGATCTGGAGGGAATTAACGAAACTTGAAGTGACCGGGAAACCGAATGAAACGACGCTCCGCTTCCAAGCTGACGGTACCATGATGGCGCTCATACGCCGTGAGGCGGGTACACGCAATGCGTGGTTTGGGCTGAGTCAGCCCCCTTACACAAGGTGGGAATTCAAAGAACTTGAATACAATATTGGCGGGCCTAATTTCTTGCTCTTGCCTGATGGCTCCATGATCGCTGCGGGACGACGCTATGAACCTGAAGTAAAAACAGCGCTCGGGCCTCTGACAACAGAGCATTATGCGCCTGTTTTAGAACTGCCCAGCGGCGGCGACACCAGCTATCCGGGATTGGTTTGGCACGATGAGTTGCTGTGGGTCAGCTATTACGCCTCTCATGAAGGGAAAAGCAAGATTTATCTCGCGAAAATAAAACTCTGATTGTTCATGTTATATTGCTCTTGACTTCAGCTTGGCAGGCTTAAAAAATTTGCATTCATCAGATGGCACTCTGCCATAATGAAAGCTTGGAGGTGTGGAGCCCCCTACATGCCCTGTTAAGGGCGTCTTATATTTTATAAGCAACGTATAGGCGTTTTTTTAATAGGGCACTGCAGTTTTAATCATACGATAGTTTTCTTTATTCCTACACGTGCGATGAAGCGGTAAAAAATTATGTTGAATGCTATAAATCAGATACTCTCACAAATAAGCGCATGGATTTGGGGACCGCCCTTACTTATTTTACTTCTGGGAACCCATATATTTTTGACGATACGCCTTCGCTTTATTCAGCGCTATATCCCGAAAGCTATCAAGCTGTCTTTTTGCAGGGAAAAAGAAGGCATTGGCGATGTCAGTCATTTCAGCGCCCTCACCGTGGCGCTGGCGGCCACGGTAGGCACGGGAAATATTGTGGGCGTCGCAACAGCGGTCAGTCTGGGCGGTCCCGGAGCCGTGTTGTGGATGTGGTTAACCGGTGTATTTGGTATTGCCACCAAATACGCAGAAGCCGTTCTCTCCGTTAAGTATCGTGTTGTCAACGAACAAGGGCAAATGGCGGGCGGGCCCATGTACGTCATCACAAAGGGACTGAAGCTGCCTTGGTTGGGCTTTCTTTTCGCCTTATTCACCGCCGTCGCTGCTTTCGGGATCGGCAACATGGTGCAAGCCAATGCGGTAACCACTTTGGTCAGCCACACCTTGGAAGAGCAGCTCAATGTTAGCGGCCCCCTTCTCAGCCTAAGCCCTTGGGTTACCGGAGCGTTGCTCAGTCTACTTACCGCGCTGGTACTGTTGGGCGGCATCAAATCTATTGGTACTACCTGCACCCGATTGGTACCCCTAATGGCTGTATTTTATATTTTGGGCTGCCTCATTTTATTGGGAAAACATGTGGACACCCTTCCCGATACCTGCCTGCTTATCCTTAAAAGCGCTTTTCGAGGACAAGCGGCGGCAGGAGGCTTTGTAGGCGCCGGCATTATGGCCGCCATGCGTTTTGGTGTTGCCCGTGGCTTGTTCTCCAATGAATCGGGTCTTGGCAGTGCTCCCATTGTCGCAGCGGCTGCGCAAACCCGCAACCCTGTACGCCAAGCCTTGGTCTCGGCAACAGGCACATTTTGGGATACCGTCGTCATCTGTCTTTTGACGGGTCTTGTTGTTGTGAACTCGGGCAAATGGATGGAGGCGCACGATGCCGGG
Organism: Candidatus Hydrogenedentota bacterium; assembly: GCA_012523015.1. Classification (NCBI taxonomy): domain Bacteria; kingdom Pseudomonadati; phylum Candidatus Hydrogenedentota; species Candidatus Hydrogenedentota bacterium. The sequence goes on along the minus strand of JAAYJI010000084.1, from coordinate 9,224 downwards.
CAACTTACCCATCTGGCGTTCCAAGATCTGGGTTTAATCGGGCCGACGGTTCTGACAATCGGCCTGCTCACCTTTGTATTCTCCACCATATTGGGCTGGTCTTATTATGGCGAAAAAGCGGTAGAATACATGTTGGGAACCAAGGCAATCGGCCCTTATCGAGGTCTTTGGGTGGTTGCGGTCATGCTAGGCTCAGTGGTAAAGCTTGATCTCGTTTGGAATTTTGCAGACATTGCCAATGCCTTAATGGCGTTACCCAATCTGGTCGCCTTATTGTTGTTAAGCAACACTGTTCTTCGTGAGACACAACATTATTTATGGGATGGCAATTGGGAGTGTGAAGCCCGGATAACCGACGATTAAGGAGCCCCCGTCGTGGATCCAAACGGTGATATCGCTTCACAAAAAAGGGATGATCTTGGCTGCATTGCTTGATCTATAAGACGAAGGGCATCACTCACCGTGCCGTAATAGGTTCCATGACTCGCGCCAACAAAGTTCTGCCTTTACAGCGGGGATTGGTATCTTCAAGATAAACTGCTTTAGCGCTTATACCGGTTATGAGAAAACGCTTTTGCAAAAGATCGCCTTCTTGAACGGTTTCAGTATCTGAAGGATAATAGGGATTATTCAGCCTGAAAACAGCCGTGTTCTGCTCTGAATCGACAGCAGTCAATACAAATTTAAAGAGCGCAACTTCACGATTGATTTCCTCTCTCAAGCTTGCGATTCGTATGTCATTGTCAATCTGAATGAGACGAACGACTCCGTTCGACGCAGCGTTCATCTTTTTCATATTAAAGGGGACGGCGTAGAGATCAGCAAGTAAAGAGTCTATAGCTATCTCACGAACAATTTCAATGGCTTCTCTGTTTTCAGGGGAAGGATCGCGCCGATAGGATTCTTGGATCGCAACAAAGGCGTCCATGACGCTGTTTTTGGAAGCCACTTTGGCTAGCACTTTATTTTTGATCACCTCAGTGGACGGTTTTTCTGCAGCGATCGGTTCATCATCATCTGCAGAAAAATGACTTTTCCCAAAAAAGGCGACACCAAGAACAAGCAAGATTGCACAAACAATCCCAATAACTTTTCCGTAGGCTTCAAAAAACGTGGGCTGGTATTTCTTTTTGGCACCAGGATAACCAGCGGACTTTGCAACGGTCTTACTTTTAGAAAAGGGATGATCATCAATAGAGGAATCCGATGAGATTCTGCTTTGTTGGTCACCGGAACTCCTAAGATTAGAATCGCTTTCCGATCCGACGCTATCTGAATCAGAATCGAAAAAACGTATATTTTCGTCTTTCATGAAGGACTCTAATATGTCGGTCATGGAAGAAGTGAAAGGCGCAGGTGTTAATATTCCGGAAGCAGAGCTTTTGTGGGGCGTGAACATTGCCGACTGATCACTCTCGGAGAGCATGGCAAGAGAACGCAATGCCGTTAGCAGTTCATTCGCATCTGCGTAGCGTTTTTCCCGGTCAGATTCCAAACACTTTAGTACAATAGCCTCCAAGTCAGGCGAAAGATCTACAGGCGCGTTGGGAAAAGGTTGCATCAAGCCGGTGGGAATGGTTCCCGTAAGCAGTTCATGAAGCACCACACCCAAACTGTAAATATCGGCGCGGCCATCCACATTAGGCGCTTGATGAATTTGTTCGGGCGCCATATACTGGGGCGTTCCCACAATTTCATGATCGTTGGTATCGAAACGCTCATCTCTCAGCTTTGAAATTCCGAAATCCATCAACTTAATGTGGTTCTTGGCGGTCACCATGATATTGTCCGGCTTGATATCGCGGTGAATCGTAAAATGATGCGCATACTTTAAGGCGATACTTACTTGCGTCATGATATGCACAGATTGGCGAACGCCAAGGTGGGCATTATCGCCCATACGCTTGAGTATGGCGCTCAAAGATTCTCCGGCAACATACTCCATGGAAATGAAAAGGTTATCACCGGCAAGACCGATGTCGTGGACCCGCACAATATTGGGATGCGTAATGCGTCGCGTAATCCGGACTTCATTTATAAAGCGTTCAACGATATTTTTGTCTGAGGCGAAATAGGGCAGCAATACCTTGAGCGCCAGTTCTTCATTGAGCACCTTGTCCGATACTTTATAGACAGAGCCCATGCCCCCTCTTCCGATGAGAGACTGCACTTCATAACGGTTATTGATCAGATCGCCAATTTGAAAAATATCGCCTTCTTCAGGATCAATAGGAGTTTCTGAGGCAATCACGATAAGGCCGTTTGAAAGCTGCGCGCCGCACTCAGGACATAATCCATTATCCGAAACTTCCGGCAGGGCACATCTTGGACATTTTACATCAGGCATTTTCCATCCTTATTGTACCGCCCCGCAGACAACTACAAATCTGCTGCAACAACAGGCGGTTTCTTGGCAGAAGTCCTTAGTATACAGATCAGACGACATTAAGAACGAACCCTTCTACCCTTTTCATTTTGTATTATGCTACCACAAAATAAATTAGAAAACATATTTCTCAACGCTTAAAGCGATAAGTTCTAAAAACAGCATGCCCGCCTATTTTCTCATAGGCCGGATGAAATGCTGATGCGATGAACATTTTTATAGGATATCTTGAAGTTGTACAATAGTATGATGTTGATATCTTTTAAGATATTGCAAGTGGTAAAATCAACTTTGTCACGGTAGTTCTCCTCAATTTCGATGATGAACTTCTTTTCACGCACCTCTACACAAGCCTGATCCAAAGTTGATTTGCTGTTCGAGATCAGCAAAGGGGTGCATCATACGCTCTTAAGAAAGATAGCAATGAAAGCATTGGTATTCGATTCAACCTTAAAATTGCTTGATCTGCCTATGCCTACCCCCGCCCCGGGAGAGGCGCTGATCCGTGTCCTCTATGCAGGTATTTGCCGAACCGATCTTGAAATTGTGCGCGGTTACATGGGCTTTCACGGCATCCTCGGCCATGAATTTGTCGGCGTCGTAGAACGGTCACACAACAGTTTTCTTCGAGGGAAACGGGTAGTCGGCGAAATCAATTGTGTTTGTAAAGCCTGTACTTACTGCAACATGGAAATGCCGCGCCATTGTGAACGTCGTACCGTCCTCGGCATCCAAGACCGTCCCGGTGTTTTTGCGGAGTATGTCACGCTTCCCGAAGAAAATCTTCATCTCGTGCCCAAGGACGTGCAAAATGAAATGGCTGTATTTACAGAACCTTTAGCCGCTGCTTTTCGTATTCCCGAGCAGCTATCTGTCCCTGCCGATGACCGGGTCATTGTCCTTGGCGACGGAAAATTGGGATTGCTCGCGGCGCAGGTGCTTTGGCTCCATTCAAAAAACACCCTGTGTATCGGAAAACATCCTTGGAAGCTTGATCTGCTTGCACCTTTGGGTATCCCCACAGCGCTGAACACGGAGCCGGTAGAAGGCAAAGCCGATATCGTAGTGGAAGCCACAGGGACAGTCTTCGGTCTGAACCGCGCCTTGTCTCTCGTTCGCCCCGAAGGTACCATTATTTTGAAAACAACCACAGAAAAAGGATTTGAGATGGACGCCGTCAGCACCGTTGTCAATGAAGTGCATATCGTCGGCTCCCGCTGCGGCCCGTTCCGCCCCGCTTTGGAAGCGATTGCTACGGGAACGGTAGAATTAACTTCTATGATTACAGCCGTATATCCCTTGGATGACGGCGTCGAGGCACTGTCTCGGGCTAAAGACCATGACATGCTCAAAGTATTGCTCCACATCTCGTCCTAAACCATCATTTCGTCTAAACCCTAAACTAAAACCCTATGTCGAAAAGTTTACCAATCCATCGTTTTATGAGCACTGTAACGGGTTGTTCTTTTACAGAACAACAACGTCTTTGTGCTATGCTTAGCATAGAAAATTCGCTTTGGTGTGACGGTTTTTCCAATGTAGCAGGTGTGGACGAAGCTGGTCGGGGCCCCTTGGCGGGGCCTATTGTGGCGGCAGCAGTAATACTGTCTGAACCAATTCCCGGCTTGAATGACTCTAAACAATTAACAGAGACGAGTCGTCAATCCCTCTATAACTGTATTACAGGCGGCACCCATGTTTGGGCCTGTGCAAGTATATCCGCGTCAGAAATCGATCGTATGGGCATCCAGCAAGCCAATTATCTTGCCATGCGCAAGGCGATGGAAGGCTTATCGATAAGGCCGGATTTCTTACTCGTTGACGGGTATAATCTTGCCGGTATTGCCGTGCCGACCATGCGCGTTGTAAAAGGTGACAGCCGTTCATTAACGATCGCCGCGGCCAGTGTGGTCGCGAAGGTCACACGTGACACATTTTTAAGAGAACTGGATACCCTCTATCCCGGTTACGGCTTTGCACGTAACAAAGGATACGGTACCTTAGAACACCGAAGAGCAATTGAAACATTAGGGCCCTGCCCCGAACATCGGCGAAGTTTCGCGCCTTTCACGCAAAAAGACGAAACCAATGAAACGACCGGACTGTTGTAGTCAGCATAAAGAGAAGATCAACGTGCATAAAATTTTTGCCACTATTTTGCTGATAATCACGGTATGCTTAAGCGGATGCAAAAGTTTCCCGGATGAAGGCACTCTGAATCCCTTCCGGAAATTTTCTTTCAAGACCGAAAAACAAGGTCGCACTTACGCGCATCATATTGCAGGTATTATTAGTGAACGTCAAGGCAGCCTGAAAAACGCGGTAGCCAATTATACGCGCGTAATTCAGCACGATCCTACAGCTGTCACACCGAGATTACGGCTCATTCGCAGTTACTTGCGGCTTGGCAATTTGGATCAAGCCATGGCAAGCTGCGAAAAAGCGCTGGAGCAAATCCCAGACAGCCCGGAACTATGGATCGTATATGCCCAAATCAATCGCAGCATGAACAACAATGAAGCAGCGCTCCGCGCCATCGAAAAAATCATTGCGCTGCGCCCTGACGATCCTTCCGCCTATGGGGCGCTGGTCGAACAACAAGAATTGATGAACGACCTCGTCTCGGCCATTGAGGTCTATGAAAAACTGCTCGAACTCAGCCCCAACAGTGCCGCCCTTTATTATCAAATGGGTATCACCCTTACCCGTATCGGCGATTATCCTTCGGCGAAAGAATCTTTTATTCGGGTCTTACAGCTGGAACCGCAAATAACGCGGGCATGGTTCTTTCTCGCACTCGTTCTTTTCGATCTCGGCGAATATGTGGACTGTGAAACTTGCCTGCAGATGTATCTTCTTGTGAATTCCAATGATTTCACAAGCTTTGATTATCTTGCGGCAACCCAATTCCGTCTGGGAAGAAGCGTGGAGGCAGAAGAAACTTTAAGTCGATTAATCAACAGTGAGAATACGAGTCCCGCCAACTATTTGCAGATGGCCTGGATTTTGTTCTTCAAAGGGGACATGGAGCGTTCCCAGCAATATGCCTTGGAAGGAAAGGCCTATTTATTTGCAGACCTTATTTTTGCCCTTGCCAATTTTGATCAAGTGGAAGCCGCCTATGGCTCCACGAACCCTTGGGATGATCGCTACAGTTTGGAAGAGGTAGAAGCCGAGGCCGATTTAATCTTACGAACCCTTCCCGCTTTGTTTGGAAAAGAAGAGGTTCCGGAACTGCTGCAAAGCAAATTGAGTTTGCTCCGTGAAAAATTTGGATTTTCACCTATCCTCGAGTTTTTGCAAGGCAGACTGCTTCTCTATTCCAATAAGCATGAAGAGGCGTTGCTTTGTTTTAAAACCGTGTTAGCGCACAGCAAAGAAACTTTCTATCCCAACTATCACTGTGCAACCATCTATGAAAAACTAAATGATATTGCAGCTGCTGAAACCCATCTGCTTCGTTGTCTCAAAGTGAACCCCGATGATGCGGATATTCAAAACTTTTTGGGCTATCTCTACGCCGAAAATACGATGAAGCTGGAGGAAGCGGAAAAACTCATCGGACAAGCCTTGTCCGTCGATCCGGAAAATCCCTATTATCTGGACAGCATGGGCTGGGTCTATTACAAGCAGGGAAAAAGTGAAAAAGCGGCAGACTATGTGCGCCGTGCACTATACGGAATGGATACGGACGACGCCGTATTACGGGAACACCTCGGCGACATTTATTTTCAGCAAGGCAAGCGCGATCAGGCGTTGGTACAATGGCGTCATGCCTTGCGTCTTGATCCTTCCCTCGAATCAGTCTTGGATAAGATCAAACACAATGCGGAAGCTGCCGAATAATTAAGACAGAATGTGACTGTAAATAACGGCTGCCGCTAGTCTTGTCTATTGGCAATAATTTTGTCGCGCAAGGAAGCAAGTTGATCGGCGAGGGTCGTGTTCAAAAACACTTTCTCGTCTTTTTTCTTTCGGTCTCCCGCGTCTGATGTTTTTTGAACCGTAAGGTCTTTTTTGTCTCTCCGGCGACGTCCTGCCCCTGAAGCGCCTCGCGCACCGTCTCCAAATCCGGAATCACGGTCAAAGCGATTTGAAGCACGGTCATCACGACGGTATCGTTCAAAGGGGGCTGAGCTTTCCCGTGCTTGAGGTCTGGTGAGGGGAAGCTTCAGGGCCGCTTTTATAGAAAGGCCAATTCGTTTCAATTCTTGTTCTATCTGCAATACCATCACTTTTACAACACTACCCACTTGCAAGATTCGTTTGGGATCGTTTTGCATCCAGCGGCCTACTTCAGAACGATGGACAAGTCCCTCTTGCTCTAAACCAATATTAACAAAGATGCCGAAGTCGGTTATGTTCGTTATAATTCCTTCAAGCACCATTTGCTCTCGCAGATCGTCCATGGAATCAATATTAACAAAGTTTTGGGGAGGCCGGTAGTTCCGCCGCGCATCACGGCCAAGACGTCCCAATTCATAGCAGATATCTTCAAGCGTTAAGGGGCCGGTCGTCTCATCACCAAAGGCGTTCAAGTCAAGAGCACGGAGCCTTTCCGGATTCTCCCGCACCTCTTCAAGCGTGGCTTCCAGCTCTTTGAGCATCTTGTCTACAAAGCCGTAAGATTCTGGGTGAATGGAGGAAGCATCCAAGGGATTTTCCCCATCGAAAATACGCAAAAAGGCAGCACATTGCTGATAGGTCTTTTCACCAATGCCGGAAATATCCTGCAAATTGGTACGATTCGTAAATTTACCCAATTCCTGCCGCTTCTCGGTAATTACTTGGGCAACGCCAAATTGCAGACCGCTTACATAGCGCAAGAGATTGACGGAAGCGGTGTTCAGATTCACGCCCACACGGTTCACGATGGATTCGATGGCCTGTACGGCGCCCGCCAACAAGGATTTGCGGTTTACACCGGTACTCATACGGCTCGGGATAAGGCTGCAGGGATCTACTTTCACCAATTCCGCCAAAGGATCTTGCAAACGTCGGGCAATGGATACAGTAGCGCGGAGAGCATCGTCCAGTTCGGGTAACTCTTCCACTGCCAAAGCGGAATGTACATAGGCAGCCAAACCATTATCTTGAATCAAGGATACAAAAGCCGGCCGCTTTGTTTTATTCAATAGGCGTTGGACAATCTGCAACACCTCCCTGCCTCCGGGTCCGCTGCTAATGCCGATTCCCGCGACAGACTCGCTCTCAAGTAAAGAATTTAGTCCTTCTTCAATTTTAGCGCTGAGCAAGGCGTCATCATCTACTTCAACAACTAAGGACTGTTTAAACGTACCTTCACCATCAACGATAACAAAACAGTATTTTTTGGGCTCCCAAGAGCAAATCCCGATAACAGGAACCGATCCTGCCGGCGGTGTCAGGAGCAGACTGCGCAAATGATCGCGGCAATTAGAAATAACGTAATCTTCCGCTTTACGCCGTTCGCGCACCAACACTTCATCCTCAATAACAGGCCGGAGCAGACGCTTATACGCATCTTTTACGGCGGCTTGGATTTCTGCGGCATAGGCACTGTCTTTATCTTGTATGAAACGCCCGGCGATATGCTCAATAATTTGATCATCGTCGATGACCAACTCAAGACGCAAGGCACTTTCACGTTCTGCTTTCAGCAGCCCAAGCAGGGTTTCTGCAGAAATTTCTTCCAATCTCTTTTTGAGATTTGCAAAGGAACTGTATCGTTTGGAAAGTTCGGCATCCACTCGTACCGGATGCACGACCAAGAGACTTTTCGTCGTTAAACGATCGCGCAGCTCACGGCGAATATCGGCGTTCATGGCAATACATTCGGCCAATATGTCCCGTGCCCCTTCCAAGGCTTCTTCCACAGAGAGCACCTGCTTATCGACAGCAACAAAGGATTCTGCATAAAGGACAGGCGGCGGCGAAACAGCAGATTGCGCCCAAATGTAATCAGCCAACGAGAGCAACCCTTTGTTTGCGGCGATGGCAGCACGGTTATTACGAATTTTTTTGAAAGGCAGATTAACATCTTCTAAGGTCAAATGATCTTCACAGGCGCAAAATGCTGCGCGCAATTCATCGGTCATTTTACCTTGCTTTTCAATATTTTCCATGAGCGCGTCACGCCGAGAAGTCAGCACAACAAAATAATCGTTGCGCTCAAAAATGCGTTCAAGTTTGCTTTCGTTCAAGCCTCGGGTGACGTCTTTACGATACCTGGCCACAAAAGGAACAGTCGCTCCCTTGTTGAACAAAGCGATTGCCGCCGCTACTTGTTCAACTTCTGTTTTTGTTTCATGGGCTATGTTTTCTATAAAATTCTGTGCAATCATGAAAAACTCCAATACCCCTATGTGACCATACTTTTTTCAGAGAAAATATAAAGGGGCGACACTCGTCTCTCGTTCGCAGCGCCGCCCATACTCATTAGCTGACGTAACTGTCTAAAGTGTATCAAAAGCCGTAGGTACAAACAATTTGATACCAAAGCTGCAGCCTGTGATTCACTGTGATTCATACAAGTTTTAGCCTGATTCACATACGTTCAGGCGTATCAATTCCAAGAACATTTAATGCATTGCTTAAGGTTTGTAAAACAACTTCACAAAGTTGCAGCCGCGTATTCAACACCTTATTTTCTGCCACCGATAAAACCGGGCATTCATGATAAAACTTCGTGAATAAATGCGCCAGATCAAGGACATAATTCGCTAAGGGCGCGCAGCTGCGCTGCACAACAGATTCCGAAATTATTTTGGGAAAGCCTGCTACAGCATGAAGGAGTGCCCATTCCGAATCGGTCTGCACAACGAAATCATCGGTAGTGGGTTCGGGGACAGCCTCACCC
>JAAYJI010000083.1 GCA_012523015.1 Candidatus Hydrogenedentota bacterium | reverse complement strand
GAGGTATGGTCTGCCAGCTCTCAGAGAGCCGTTCAGCCGTACGGATACGAATGGTATTCATCGCCTCCTGGACAATCGTGCCCCAGCGATCAGAAGCAAGGTGCTGTTCTTCAGCGCCGGCTGAAGGAGCGGGCATCGGAGTTGCAGCCGCTGACACAGGAGCAGAAGCCGAAACCGCTGCTCCGCTCTCCCGGGCCGCCACAAAAGCGAGGATATCTTGCGCTGTTGCTTTACCGCTCGGATCGGCAATAGGCACTTCGTTGAGATCCACATCATGTTCTCGTGCTAAGCGGCGCACAGAGGGCGCGGCGCGTACAAGACCCGGACGTGCCTGTGCTTGGGTTGCAGGCTTGGGCGCTTGTGCCGCCGCAACGGGCTGTGCCGGAGTCGCCGCCTTCTTTTCAGTCTGAGGCGCTGCTGTGGGCGGCGGCGCTTCCTTCGCCGGTTTTTCCGATTCCGCGACAGCTTCCAAAATCAAAACGATGTCGCCCACATTAATCTTTTCGCCCTCCACAGCACGAATTTCTACTACTTTCCCAGCTACATCGCAAGGAATTTCAGCCACAGCTTTATCTGTTTCGATTTCCAAAACATTTTGACCGGCGGTGATCGTATCACCTACAGCAACCAATAATTTACCAACAGTACCGGCAGGTACATTTTCACCAAGTTCAGGGAGCCTGAATTCTATGCCCATTACATTTCCTTTACATTAAAAATAGGGTTATGCAGTTAACTCAATAATGGATCGTCTTTATCAGCAGGAATACCCAACATAGTCATCGCCTTGCGCACTTCATCGGACTCCAGTTCGCCGCGCTGCACCAGTCCGGAAAGAACTGCGATGCTGATGTAACGATAATCTACTTCGAAAAAGGAACGCAGCGTCTCCCGGCATTCGCTTCTTCCGTAGCCATCGGTTCCGAGGCTGGTCAGTCCATTAGGTATCCACCGTGCGATACTGTCGGGAATCATTTTAACATAATCAGAGGCGGCTACAATGACCCCTTCTTCCTCGCCTAAACATTGGGTCACATAGGGGATTTTATCGGGCTTATCAGGATGGAGCATGTTATACCGGTCACAGTGCATGCCGTCATAACGCAGGGCCTTATAGCTGGGCACACTCCAAACCGAGGCATCTACATGATAATTTTCACCAAGAAAGTCTTGCGCCTTCAATACTTCGTTCAGTATGGGACCGCTGCCAAGAAGCGCTGCCTTATGTTTTGCCTTGGATTTCCAAACTGCGGGACATTCTCGGAACCGATAGAGACCCTTCAGGATACCCTCTTTGAGTTTAGGATCATCCGGCGGCGCAGGCATGGGATAGGATTCATTGTACACCGTAATGTAATAGAAACAATCTTCCTCTTTTTCATACATCCGATGCAGTCCCTCTTCAATAATGACAGCCAATTCATAGGCAAAGGCAGGATCGTAGGTATGGAGGTTGGGCACAGGCATGGCTAAGAGGTGGCTCTGTCCGTCTTGATGCTGTAAACCTTCACCTGCCAGCGTTGTGCGTCCTGCAGTACCGCCGATGAGAAAGCCTTTAGCACGCATATCGCCGCCTGCCCAGATCAGATCACCGATGCGCTGCATACCGAACATAGAATAATAAACGAAGAAGGGAATCATGGTGACGCCGTGGGTGGCGTAGGCAGTTCCCGCAGCCAAAAAGGATGACATGGCGCCGGCTTCCGTAATCCCCTCTTCCAATATTTGACCATCTGTCGCTTCCCGATAATAGAGCAGGTTTTCTGAGTCTACCGGTTCGTATTGTTGACCCAAGGAGGAGTAGATTCCGATTTGACGGAAAAGTCCATCCATGCCGAAGGTGCGCGCCTCATCCGGGACGATAGGCACAATCTTCTTTCCGATCACAGGATCGCGCAGCAGCTTCATCAAGATGCGCACAAAAGCCATAGTCGACGAGGCAGGACGTTCAGCTCCCTTGTGAAACTCATCAAATAAACTCGATTCGGGCATTTTCAAGGGGGAAGCCGTCACCGTGCGCTGGGGCAGATAGCCGCCCAACCGTTCCCGTTGTTTGTGCAAATACTTGAGCACGGGACTATCATCGGCCGGTTTATAAAAGGGCGCAAAGGCAATTTCTTCATCAGAAACGGGTATGCCGAAGCGGCCCCGGAATTCCCAAAGCTCATCTTCATTCAGCTTCTTCTGTTGGTGGGTAATATTTTTGCCTTCACCGCTCTCGCCCATGCCGTAGCCTTTGATGGTTTTTGCGAGGATAACGGTGGGACTGCCCGCGTGATTTACGGCTTGTTCATAAGCGGCGAAAACTTTAAGCGGATCGTGACCGCCGCGCCGCAACTGACGTAATTGCGTATCTGTAACTTTTGAGAGGAAAGACTCTAAACGCGGCTCCTTTTCAAGCAGTTTTTTGCGCACATAAGAACCGGACTCTACACTAAATTTTTGATAGGCGCCGTCAACAATGGAGCCCAACACGCCGGGCAGAATATTTTCCGTGTCTTGAGCAAAAAGCTCATTCCAATCGCTGCTCCACAAGACCTTGATAACGTTCCATCCTGCGCCACGGAAGACCGACTCTAATTCTTGAATGATGTGCCCGTTGCCGCGTACAGGTCCATCCAAACGCTGCAAGTTACAGTTGATAACAAAAATAAGGTTGTCCAGATGCTCCCGCGAAGCCAAGCTAATAGCGCCCAGGGTCTCGGGCTCATCCGTTTCACCATCCCCGAGAAAAGCCCACACATGTCCGCCCGGCGTCGTTTTGATCGAACGATTTTCGAGATAACGATTGAAGCGCGCCTGATAGATCGCCATGATGGGCCCCAAGCCCATGCTCACTGTCGGGAAACTCCAAAAGTCAGGCATAAGCCAAGGATGAGGATAGGAAGACAACCCGCCGCCGGGACGCAATTCACGTCGGAAGTTTTCCATCTGTGTTGTGGACAGACGGCCTTCAAGGAAAGCGCGTGCATAAATACCCGGCGAAGCGTGACCTTGGAAAAAGATCTGATCGCCGCCGTAATCGTCGGTACGGTTGCGGAAGAAGTGGTTAAAGCCGACCTCATACAAGGTGGCAGCAGAAGCGTAGGTCGAGATATGGCCGCCAATACCGTCAGATTCACGGTTCGCACGGACGACCATCGCCATGGCATTCCACCGAATCAAAGATTTGATAAGACGCTCCATCTCTCGGTCGCCAGGATAGACGGGCTCATTCTCGGGAGAGATGGTGTTCACGTAGGGTGTGTTTGCATGAAAGGGTAATTTAATGCCTTCCTCACCGGCACGCTCTGTGAGCCAAGCCAATAGCTTGGCGGCAGCCTCAGGCCCTTCTTTATCGATGACGGCGGTAAGAGCGTCATACCAATCCCGTAAATTCTCTTCCCATACTCCGGAGCTATTTTCCTGACTCATGGCGGTCTCCTCTGATTCCGAATGCACCCTTCATCGCCGCAACGATATTTCAGTTTCCCTTGTAGGGCTATTCAGTCCTTCCTTTATTGCACACGACGGTATAAGAACGGCTTAGACCTGTCCTTTTTCCTCAGACCGGGACGACGAGAAAAGTTATCCTGAATGTGCAACAGGGATCGGGGATCTACACGACTTAGAAAGAATGCATTTGTTGGGCTATTACTAACTTCTGTGTGAACCGATTCAAAATAGACTGTATGATCTATTTTCAATCCCATTGTCCTATGTTATTAAACCTAATCCCCACGCCTTTTATTTCATTTAAGCGCTATGTAAACCAAATATTTGGCAAAAGGAAATGTTTTTAATCTAGGACATTCTTTCCCCTCTAAGTATGCCTGAACCCTTCGAGAAAAAAAGGCACTGAATGTCCATTGTCGCTTATGATAAACGATCCCCATATCCCGGCTGTGGAGCATAAAAATGGAGCGGGACACGGGGTTCGAACCCGCGACATCCAGCTTGGGAAGCTGGCACTCTACCAACTGAGTTAGTCCCGCTCAAGGGAGTATCTAAGTGTAACAAAAAGGCTGCCATTGTTCAAAGTTTTGGATGAAAATGCAAGCGTCCGAAACGTATCGGAGAAGTCCGGCACCTGTTAGTTGTCAGCTGGATTAGGCGCTTCCCTTTGGAGGCAGTACTTTTCATAAGCCTCACGAAACGCCGCGTTTTCGGGACTGAGAAGCATCGCCTTTTCATAAAGCGGGCAAGCTTCTTCCACAGATCCCGTTTCAGACAGAAGATCCGCCAAAGCAATTAGGGGCCACGGATCCTCCGGGTTTATGATTGTGCCTTGGCGAAAGATTTCTTCCGCCGCCTTTATATCCCCGCTGTTTTTATAGGACAAGCCCAACAAGAAATAGGTATTCGAGTTGCTCTCATCAAGGACCAATGCCTGTTTCAGATAGTGGATCGCGTCGCTATAATCGCCCGATTCAAAAGCAATATTACCAAGACCATGAAAAGCAAGGGCACGGCGCGAATCATTGTAGATACACTGTAAAAAAGCTTGTTTAGCGCCTTCATTATCGCCTTGATCACGGCGCAAGAGCCCCACTGTTTCCGCAACAGAAGCCACTTGGTAAGGCTCGGTTAAACGAGGTAAAATCTTTTCATATTCAACGAGAGCCTGCTCAAAGTGACCGCACTTATACAGACTGTAAGCATAGACCTGCCTCGAATACAGATGGTTCGGAGCGCGGTCAACCACCTGCTCTGCTAAGGCGAGAATTTTTTCGGATTCCCCTTCCTTCTCATAGTACTGTTCGCGGAAATAAAGCCAAGTCTGAATATCGTCGTCATAGGAAAAAGGGATCAGGTATCCTATGACGCCTACATGAAAAACGATAACCGCCCCCATGATACACATGAAAAAGCTTCGTGTTCTGAAATAATATTCAAGCCGACAAAAGGCGAGTGCTGCGAAAGCAAAGAGCGCCGGCAGTATGGGCGCTCGGTAATGGGCAGAAATCCAAAGGAAACAAATGGGCCCATACCACACCAAAATTAAGAGCAATAGCAGCGTATACCCTTCCGTGGCGCGGGTGGTGTCCCAGGGATCGCGTGTAAATACATGGGCACGGCGCAGGGATATCATCTTAAAAAATACGGCGAAATAATAGAGCAGCCCTACCAGAAAGAAGGCGTAGACAAAGGCGAAATTCCCGGGTACATAATAGAGTACATCCGAAAATAGCCGATCCGCATATTCCGTAATATTTTGTGAAATCTCTTTGGGCGACCAAAATAATGCCGCCCGCTTCAACGTAAGGGTTATAAACCATTTGGGATGAGCGAACATTTGCTGTAAAGCTTTGTGTAATGCAAAGTCGGACAAGGCCCAAAAATCATCGATCTGCACCATCTTCTCATCAACACGCAAGTCTTTATGTTCATCCCCCAAATAAGCGTCCAATAATTTTTCTGAACTGCTCAACAAGCCTTTGGAATCGGGCTGGTTGCCCAAGTATAGGGTTATCCCGTGTCCAAAACTATTGATCACAAAGTGACCGGAAGTATTGTAATTAAACAAGGCTATCGGCAGGAGCGGAATAAAGAAAGCGAATATTATAAGAACTACATTCCCTATGGAAAAGAGCAGAAACCAGGAAGGTTTTTTCGAAGGGGGCGCGATCTGCTCCGGGCAATGGCCTTCATTAGTGTCGCCGTCAGCTGTATTGTCGAAATCAGAAACAGGCACGGCGGCGCTCTTCCGTTTTTTATAGCGCCCAAGAACCCACACACTCCAAGCAACTAAGACCGGTAAAAATAGGATAATCGCAGAGGAGCAGACTGTGTAAAGACCGCATAAGAAGCCCATCCACAAGGATCGCAGCCACCCCGGCCGTTGCGCCCACCATAGGGCTCCGCTCATAAATAAGAGGGACATAAAAATGACGAGCACAGGTTCATGGAGCGAGGCTTCGTAAATGATAAAGGGCCAATAAAAGGACAAACATACCGCCATTAACAGGCCTGTGTTGCGGCTGTACAATTGTTTGCCAACACGATAGCCCAGCAAAACGCTGCCCATCCCCAAGAGCATTTGAACAAGACGGACAGCGAATTGGGAATCCCCGAAAAAGAAATAAAGGGAACTGAGAAAAACCATGTATCCCGGCGGACGCATTAAAGCATCGCTGTAGCGGTGACGCCACACCAAGAAGCGCTCAAAGCGTGGTTCTATCGGGGGAAGTCCACAATATTCGCGTGCCGCCGTCGCCCAATCGAGGGCTGAATTGTCGATGAACCCCATATCGGTTTGAAAATACAGGGGTACTTGGAATTGCGGCCGCTCTTGCAGTTCGTAGAGATAGGCAATGCGCAAGGTAAAACCTATTCCCATGACAAGGACTAAGAGCAGTAGATTCACCCAGGGCAGTCGTCTTTTCGCGCTCGAAAGTTTCGCAGCAGAAAACAAAGACACATTTCTATTTCGTTTGAGGAATGTCATGGCAAATATGATAATCGCTTTGTCCTTGCTAATCAAAACGAAGGTGATTTGAATGTGAAATGCGACGGACAGATCACAAAATTCTCAGATTTACCTTTGATATAAAGCGTAAAGAATTGGTACCATACCAAGCGTTCTGCTGTATTCACGGATCTACTTTTTAAACGCTTTAAAAACACATCCCACCTAGAAGTATTCTCCACCATGCATATTCTTTTTGTTTTAAATATTCCTTATGCCATAGAACCTCACGGCGTCATGCTTCTCTCTTCGATTTGCAAGAAAGCCGGTCATAAAGTCAGCCTAACCTTACTCAAAAAAGAGGATTTGGTGGAACGTGTCAAAACTCTGGAACCTGATGTAGTTGCGTACAGTGTGATCGGCAGCGAGCTGGACGCCTTTAAACCGGCAGATGAAGCGTTGCGCACTTATCTTGAGACATCGGGACAATCCGTATTTCGTATTATGGGCGGACCACACCCCACTTTTTCGCCCGGTATTCTCGATGAAATGAAATTGGATGCCATTTGCCAAGGTGATGGTGAACGCGCATTACCCACGCTCTTAACACGTCTGGAAAAAGGCGAATCCTTAGAAGGTATTCCCAACATTGGCTTAACTGGAGCGGGAGCGCTGCTTCGCGAAAAATTAAACAGTGAAGAACTAGACGCCCTGCCCCTCGCCGACCGCGACATCTATTATGAAGCGGTTCCCTACATTCCCCGCACAGGATTGCGCTCTTTTATGGCGTCTCGGGGATGCCCCTATCATTGCACCTTTTGCTACAACCACGTATACAATCGCATGTTTAAAGAGTGCGGTCCCCTATTGCGCCGTCGTTCTGTGGACAGTCTTTTATCGGAAATCGAAGACACGATTAAACGCTATCCGCCGGTGCGCTTTATCCGTTTTTTCGATGATACCTTTTCGCTCACCGTGGATGATTGGCTGCGCGAGTTCTCCGAAGAATATCCGAAACGGATCGGCATTCCTTTTTATTGTCTTATGCGTCCCAACACCTTCTCTGAAGAGGCGGCGCAGCTGCTTAAATCGGCAGGATGCTACTCCATTTCCATGGCGGTGGAAGCGGGTTCCGAACCCATCCGAAACGGCATATTGAAACGGGGCCTGTCTGATGCGGATATGCGTCGCGCATTTGAAATTGCGCGGAAATACAAGATAAAGACCTACGGCAACACGATGATCGGCATTCCGGGCACGACCATTGAAGATGACTTTAATTCCCTCAATTTTACGCGCAGCTTAAAACTGACCGTGCCCACCTTCAGCGTATGCAGTCCTTCGCGGGGGACAGAGTTAGCGGACTATGCCATTGAACACGGCTATATGCCGGCAGACGCCGATTTTCTTACCCGTTTCTCCGCCTTGAGTCCACTCACGACCTACACCATGAAAGAAAAGAAAATACAGGCGCGCATTGCCTGTCTCGGAACGCTTTACTGCACGGTTCCCCGCTTCCTGCTTCCTTTTGCACGGGCATTAATCAAGGCGCCCATCCCCATTTCCTTGGCACGCAAAGCAGGTTTTAGTTTTGCTGTTTTTAGAATTGCGACCCGACTATTCCCCCATGCCATTCCGAAAAACCCGATCACCATCGTACAAGTGGCATGGGACGGTATACGCTACTTCTGGTAAACCCATCGCGTAATGAATCTATGATTGGCGGATTTATACCTGTACCTTTAAGGTCTTAGGTAATCCACCATGGCATCCAATAGGAAAGCGCCTTCCGGTGTGTCGGCAAGGAGATCCACACCGTGCGTCATCAAGAAAGGCCGTCCGTCAGGATCTTTCTTTTCCATGATATAGGCGAAATACTGCGTCTGCCCTTCTCCCACCGCAATGTACTCCCATTCGCCCTCATCCGTAAGAGGCAGGGCAATTCCTTTTTTGATAAGCCGGAACCAAAGAGGCGTCAAATTCCCTGAATGGGGAAAGTGAGCCAAGGCGGGATGATCTGCAAAAGCAGTTCCGATTTGATCGCCTAAAGACCACCAACCTAAGGTCACATTGGGGCGTCCTTCAGCGGGTCCGACCATGAGTCCTTGTTTGCCTTGTTCTGTTGCGACCAATACCTCAGGATGCTGCCAAGATCCGATAACGACTTGCGCCTTTGCAGCTTCCTCCATACCGGCTTTGAGCAATCCTGTATAGCGCGGTGATAAGGCTTCGTACAGATCTTCCGTAACGGCGATATGGCTGCCGTCTTTAGACGCTCGTTTTGGGAAAAGCCACAGCATCCAAAGATTTTTGCAGTCATGTCCGTCGATCTTCGCCACGAAAAAAGCCTGAATGGGCTGCTCCAACTCGGGTATGGAAAACGAGGCACTTCCTAAGGACTTCACTTCTCCGGTCGTTACGGTCGTTGGTTCCAACACACCTTCTGCCAGTACGTGCGTGAAGCTTGCCAATTTCCACGACACCTGAATATCTTCTAAGTTTTCATGATCGAAATGAGATATCCACAAGTCTGCGCTGCATTCATCACCGGAAACAGCAATGGCGCTATCGGGATTGAAGGTTGCCAGCAAGGCGGTGGGTCCGTTGAACTGACGGAATTGTTCTAAGCTTAAGCCACCCTCTTTCTCTTCCCAAAAGGCATTTAAAAAGCCTTGTCCCGTATAGGTACCTGCCTGTTCCACCATGACATCCACAATAGTCCAATAAGAATAGCCGTCGCAGGCGGGATCCAGACGTGCCTGTTCAATGCCCTGCTTTTGATAATAACCTTGCAGCCCGTGTGCAGCGTTCAGGCATGCGTCTCCCCATCGGCGGTCTAAGCCTGCTTTTTCGAGAGAGGCTTCATAATCTTCCATGGAACGGGGACAGGGAATCACGCCTGTGAATTGGGGCGCAATACGGGGATCCATTTTAATACCCAGATTCAAGTATTCATGAGAAATAAAGGGCATATCAAGACTATCAAAAGCGCCCACTTCCCACGGCACAATGGAGGACGCCAAGCCATAGCCGTTAGGTGTGTAATAGTCCGTATTGCCCGGTTGGTTACAGCCGCCGTCTTGATGTTGGAAAATACGGTCTGGATCGTTTGCCTTCGCCCACTGATACAACTCCTGATCGAGCGGCGCGCCAATATAGCCCTCATTACCTAGAGAATAGGAGGCAAAAGAAACATAGCGTCGATAATGACGGTACAATTCTTTCAGGTCACGCATGGGATCAAATTCGAAACCCTCAGGCGTGATATCGTGATAATAGGGCAATTCCGGCTGAAGCAAAATCCCCACTTCATCGGCAGCTTCATAATATTCCGGAATCTCACAGTGGGTATGGAGGCGAACATAATTGAAGCCTGCCTCTTTCGCACGCAAGAGGTGCGCTTTATGAAATTCACGGTCGGGCGGCGAAATCAAAGTGAGGGGATAGATATAGTCGTCTCCAAATCCTCGTGCCAAAAAGGGCTGATTGTTGAGATAAAAGCGATCGCCGCGCACCTCGAGTTTGCGCAGGCCAAAACGCTCTTTCCAACCGTGTATGGGTGTATCGCCGTCAAGAAGCGTCACCGTTGCGCTATACAGGGTCGGCGTTTCAGGCGTCCAAAGCTGCGCCCCGGACATCTTCACTTCACAAGTCACGGACAGCTTTTTCGTATTATCAAGCTTAAGGAGCCGCCGCTCTTGTCCGACAAGAACACCATCCATGGATTTGATTTGAATATCAACGGATAAGGCTTGGCTTCCGTTTTCTGCCGTGCTCTGCACGTCTACGGCAACCAAGGCGGAAGGTTTATCGATGTCGCTGCGCACCCACACATCCTCGATACGCACCTGCGGCGTTGCTTCCAGTTCGATATCGCGATAAAAGCCGCCGAAACGGTGATAAGCCGCCATACAACCTTTTCGGCTTGGCGTATCATTTCTTAGGGTAGCCACGATTTCCGCGGTCTCCCCTGCTTTCACCAGATCGGTGATGTCGTATTTGTAAGTGCCGCAATAGGTGTTGAGATGCGCCACACGCTGCTGATTCACCCAGAACCATGCCTCCGTCCGCACGCCGCCCACTTTCAGCCAAATCCGTTTATCCGCCCAACTCTCCGGAATCTCCATACTGCGCCGATAGCGAACCGTTCCCATGTACATATGATTGATGGGCCGCGGTATGCGATCAAAGGGCAAATCCCAAGGCTGACTCATGCCCGGCTCGCCCACACCCTGCGCCTCCCAGCAGCCGGGCACCATGATGGCGCGGATATCGTTCCACTCCGGCTCATTCCAATCGGGGCCTTTGCCCATGCGATGCCGTCCCATGAGTCTGGGATCTGTGACGAACTCCCACTCCCCACTAAGGGTAATGACCTCTTGCAAAGACGATGTTTCTGCAGGATTGACGACTGCGGGCACAGCGGCGCAATGTCCCCAATGATCTACCAACTCCGACAGTGCCTGATTCGATAAAGTTACGGCAATCAAAATTAGGATCGACAACATGTTCAAGCGGTTATTCATCGTACTTCTCCCTTTATTTACAAGCGGTTGTATTTTCATGATGTGCCTCTCTATTATGGGCAATAGACCGATGTTATTTCACTATTTAGACCAACAGTATTTAAAACCTATCCTCTTCCTGTTAAAAATGGCCTTGAGTTGATTCCGTACAACTCTCTTTTTATAAAACCCTATCGACGCGGTGTTCCTGTTCTTGCGACTAAGGATAAGGTGGTGTGATAGACTATAGCCATAGCAAGGACTGTATGGGCAGGATCTATGGGAAGCGATGCGATCCGATAACCAATCCATTGAGAATCAACAGCCGTGAATGGCTTGTTTTTAGAATGCCTTTCACAGTCCCCAAAATCCTGTTATAAATGATACAGTAAAGAACACTATAAATGAGTGAAAGAAGCTTATGTCCAACATAACGACTCGCGAAGAGAATGAATTTTATTTTCCTTTCGGACTCTCGTTACATAAAGAGGCAACGGCTCTTTATAGCAAAAACGCACTCTTCCCTTTACGGTCTCACGACGCCGCCGTATCGCGCAGTCAGTACGCGCAATTATTGGCGCATCAGTACAATGACCGTCTTGCGGCCCAAGACAAAGGGATGAAAGCTTTACGCTCGGGGGAGCTCATGGGCATCATGCTGCTCCACGAGATCTATCGCTTTCTTTTGACCTTATACACAAAAACAGAATATCCCGACACCTTGGATGGTGGAATAGGACATGTAAAAAGAGACTTGGGTCTAGAAAATTGGGATGATGTTTTAAACGGCTTTATCGATTATTATCCGCCCCGCAGTATTATAGAAGAGCAGCAGTCTCGCCAAGATTATAAAGACGGCGTTACCAACGAATGGGCTCATATTAAGTACACCCTTTTAGAAATGTTTATTTTGCGGGTGGACCATGAAAACCCTGCATTAAAACGATACGTGCCCCTTTTCGATGATGAAGTACTGCAAAAGCAAGTGCCTCTCTATCGTTTTATCCAATCTTTTGAAAGGTGGTTCGATGTACAGCCCCTTTCACCTGCTCTCAAGATGACCCTTTTCGATATCCTGAGGGAGCCCATACGTCGGTGTCCCGATTCTTTAGAAGGGCAGCTCAATTATCTGATCAACCGCTATCGGGATTTGCTTCCCGCGAGCCTGATTGAAGGCTGGATCCTCATCCAAGGAGTTATGCGGGAAGAAAGTTTTTTCCGCGGCACAGGCCCCGGCCCCATTCCTGCCCATTATTTTGATGATGCCGCCTATGCCGAGCCGGAGGCTTTTTCTCGCGATGAAGACTGGATGCCCAACGTCGTACTGCTGGCAAAATTGGCTTACGTATGGCTTGATCAGCTGTCGAAGAAATACAACCGACACCTACGTCTCTTGAGCGATATACCGGATGAAGAACTGGATCAACTTGCTAGCTGGGGCATCAATGCGCTCTGGCTTATTGGCGTATGGGAACGGAGCCCGGCATCCCAAAATATCAAACAGCGGATGGGCAATCCCGAAGCCGCCGCCTCCGCCTATAGTCTCTATGACTACACCATATCCGCCGATTTAGGCGGTGAGCATGCCTTGCAAGAATTGACCCAACGGGCGCGCCAACGGGGCATTCGCCTTGCCGGCGACATGGTACCCAACCACATGGGCATCTATTCCAAATGGATCACTGATCATCCGGAACGCTTTTTACAATTGGATGCTCCCCCCTACCCTGCCTATCGTTTCGACGGGCCCGATCTTTCTGAAGACGGACGGGTGGGTATTTTCATTGAAGACGGTTATTGGTCCCATCAAGATGCCGCCGTGGTTTTCAAACATGTGGATCGCCACACAGGAAAAGAACGCTTTATTTATCACGGCAACGACGGTACCAGTATGCCGTGGAATGACACTGCCCAACTGGATTTTATGCGCGAAGACACGCGGGAAGCGGTAATTCAAACCATATTAGAGGTGGCGCGCCGTTTTCCTGTCATTCGTTTTGATGCTGCCATGACCCTGGCGAAAAAACATTATCAACGCTTGTGGTTCCCGAAAGCGGGCGATGCCGGCGCCATCCCTTCCCGTGCCGCCTTTAGCATGGATCGTGCTGAATTCGACCGTCTCTTTCCCCACGAGTTTTGGCGTGAAGTGGTGGATCGTGTGGCGGCGGAAGCGCCGGACACGCTCTTGCTCGCCGAAGCTTTCTGGCTCATGGAAGGCTATTTCGTGCGAACATTGGGCATGCACCGCGTCTACAACAGTGCATTTATGAACATGTTGAAAATGGAGGACAACGGCAAATTTCGGCAGACTATAAAAAATGTTCTTGAATTCAGCCCTGCCGTGCTGCAGCGCTTTGTTAATTTCATGAATAACCCTGATGAAGATACCGCGATTGCCCAATTTGGCAAAGGTGATAAATATTTTGGCGTAGCAACGCTCTTGGTAACCCTGCCGGGACTGCCCATGTTCGGACATGGTCAGATAGAGGGCTTGACGGAAAAATACGGCATGGAATACCGCCGTGCCTATAAAGAGGAACAGGCTGACCGGGACTTCGTCCAACGCCATGAACGCGACATCTTCCCCTTGGCAAGGAAACGCTATGTATTCAGCGGCGCTGCGCAATTCGCTTTCTATGATTTCACCGTAGCGGAGGGTTGGGTGGACGAAAATGTGATCGCCTATTCCAACCACAACCACGACGAACACGCTTTTGTAGTGTACAACAACGCCTATACAACGACTCTCGGGACGTTGCACCGTTCCACGGCGATTAATGAGGGTCGGGGCGATGAAACGATCCTGCGCCACGCTACGCTGGCGGAGTCCCTTCACCTCGACACGGACCGAAGCGCCTATGTGATCTGGCGTGATGTACACTCGGGACTGGAATATTTGCATCATTGCGAAAGCCTGCATCAAGTCGGATTAAATCTTGAATTGCATGCCTATGAAAGCAAAGTCTTTTTCGTAGTGCGACAATTACGGGATCAGGATAATTCTTGGGGACGTCTCCACGGCAAATTGGCAGGAACCGGCGTCCCAAGTGTTGATGAAGCTTATCTGGAATTGCGTTTGGAAGGGATACTCGATCCTTTCCGAGCTTTTATGTGTGCTGATATGCTGCGTCATGTTATGGAAACGGAAGAGGAAGCACATATCTTAGGGCCGTGGCAAGAAAAACTGGAAGCCTTCCTGGATGGTGTTAATCAGTTTACAGGTGAGGCAGGCGTGTCCGACAATCTCACCGAAAAGTTGAATGACGATTTGCGCAGCGTGTTACAATGGTCGCGCAACGCAATCAAGCTGCCCTTGCCGGAAGCAGTGACCGATTATCTCGCCGCTTATGTGCCCGGCACACACGCGTCACCGGATGAGAAACTCCGCTTTTGGCAATTGCCTCTTGTCTTTTGTATCCTCCGCCGTTTGGCGGAAACACGGCTCTCCTCCAAGGCTGCGGAAGCGGAACATTCGAAGGCGTCGGCAGATGAATCCGCCTCCGACGATCCCCTTCATGCTGCTGAGAAGTTGGCGCACACGTGGATGAGCGACTGGCTTTTGATCAAGCCTGTCACCGAGGCTTTCACGGTGACTTCAGGCGATGGATGGCGCGCCCAACAAGACGCCCATGCCCTGAGTCAATGTCTCGCCCACCGCGGCAAGCTGCTCCAACTGGACACGGAAATATGGGGTTCCTTATTATATGATTTTTTCGAGAACGAAGAAATGCGCCGCCTTTTGATGGTACACCGTTATGCACAGAAACGCTGGATTAACAAAGAAGAATTTGAACGGGTCATGTTCCTGTTATTTTTGACGCATTTGGCGGCATTCAATAGAACATCCGTTCCCGACGTGGACAGCCTGCTGAGCAGCTATGAAAATCTGCAGGAGATTGTGCTTGCCTTATCCGATACGGGTTACGATATCGATTGGGCACTCCACGCGCTGAACTAATACGCAATGAGGAGAATTATTGATGGTTAAAATATGTGTAGCAGGCGCTTGCGGCCGCATGGGGCGCCGTATTTTAGAGTTGGCCTTTCAAAACAAAGACCTGGAAATTGCCGGCGCTTTTGATTTACCCTCCTGTTCGGGAGAAGGAATCCAATTGTTCGATACCAAAGGGAATAGCTATCAACAATTTCTTGGTGCTTCCGTAGATATCGAAATGGCGAATGCCCATGTGCTGATTGACTTCTCCCATGCCGAGGCGTGCCTGACCAATGTGGAGACGGCATGGCGTTTGGAACGGGCCGCCGTTGTGGGGACAACAGGACTCTCCCCCGAACAAGTGGCACAACTGCAGGAATATGCCGCTGCGATCCCTATCGTCTACGCGCCCAACATGAGCATAGGCGTCAATTTGCTGTTCAAACTCACTATGGAAACTGCAAAGCAACTGGGCTTGGATTATAATGTCGAGATTACGGAAATCCACCACAACCAAAAGAAGGATAGCCCCAGCGGCACCGCCATACGGCTTGCAGAACAGGCCGCAGCGGGCATGGGTCTCGATTATCCCGCTGATGCTGTCTTTGGGCGGGAAGGGATGGTAGGTGCCAGACCGGAACGTCAAATCGGCGTGCATGCCCTACGAGGCGGCGATGTAGTCGGAGAACACACGGTGTCCTTTATCGGCTGCGGTGAACGGATAGAACTCACCCACAAAGCGCATAGCCGCGATAATTTTGCTCGGGGCGCTCTGCGAGCGGCAATCTTTGCAGCAGCCGCAGCTCCGGGCTTATATGACATGCAGGATGTGCTGAATTTGAAATAAAGAACAGGGCGGCCTTTTTAATGTAATGCACGCACGAGTCGCGGTCCCTCTGTCCACAACCAAAGGACGTGTTCCAAAGTCGGCGTTTTCCGATCAAAGGTTTTTACAACAGCCGGATCTAACACGGCCTCCCATTCTTTTCGGGCTGCCCCGCTGTCGCAGCCTGCGAGATAAACATATTGTAATGCGTCATGGGCTTGGGGCAGGGAAACATCTTCGGGTCGGAAATAACCGTCACGCAAAAGCAGTCCTTCAGCGACGCCGTGAGAACCAATAAAAACGAATTTCCCATAGGACAAGGCTTCATTGACGGTATCATGGGATAGAGGCAGCAGTACAGCACTGCCCGCCCCCCAGCGGCGTTGCGTCTCCCGTATGACAGGATACATGGCGAGGGAAAAAAGCGGCCTCGGGAAAAGATCCAGATCGTCGTAAAGGAGCATGACTTTTCCTGATTCAGGCGTTGTGGAGACTTGGTGATCGGCATAAAAAGCGAAGGGAAGAAGGATAAGCAGGAGCGCCCATGCGAGCGTTCCCGTTATGGCGCTGAAATAGCGAAATGAAATGCGCTTTGACAGCCACGCTAGGAAAGGAACGGGAACTGAGGACCCGCGCAGGCATCGCCACAAGCCATAGATCCAAAAGACCGCCCAGACCAGAAAAGATTTGCGTCCCAGCCCGAGTATACGTACTTCCCAAAGTCGGGTATCTGCCCACGAGGAGTCCTGAATGATGAGTAAAGAATAGAGAAGCACAAGACTCAGTAAGAGCAGAACAATTGAAACCGCCGCCCCCCATAAGGTCAGTGCTTGGTAAAGATGAACTCCTTCATAAGAAGAACGTTTTTTCGGAATAAGCCAAAATACCAAGGGGGCAAGCCCCAAATAAAAGAGCAGGGAATAAGCACGGCGAAGCCATCCGGGCACGCCGTTATCATTGTCCCTCGGCGAAGGATTCTCTGTTGGCGATTGCTCATCCTGCATGGATATCACCATTCTCGTGTAGAAAGAAGCACTGTATGGAAAACGCGGCAGCGCGGGCTACGGTCACTTACTGGAGTGCAGTCACTTTGGGGTCATGATCAACCGAGACGCTGAGATCGTGGCGCAGCCTATCCAAAAAATCGTGCTGCGTACTGTCACGCCGGAGGGGGGTCACACTGACGCGATTTTCACCGATAGCTTCGAAGTCGGAGCCCGGCGACTTGTAATGTCCCGGCTCAGAACCTCCGATCCAATAATAGGTGCCCGAACGCGGATCTTTACGTTCTACGATTTCATCATGATAATTGCGGCGGCCCAAGGACGTGACCTCAATGCCCGAGATCCTATCAAGGGGGAGATCAGGCAGATTTACATTAAGCATCACATCTGCGGGCAACCCTTTTTCGAGTACAAAAGAGGCGATCGTTTCCGCCGCCCATTGAGCGGTTTCGTAGTGACAGGCATCAAAGGATACGAGAGAAACGGCAATGGAAGGAACGCCCCAAAGCATTCCCTCATAGGCTCCGGCAACAGTGCCGGAATAGGTCACATCGTCGCCTAAATTCGCGCCGGGATTAATACCCGCAACGACCAGATCCGGTTTGAAACCCAATAGTTTGCGGACAGCAAGAATAACACAGTCCGCAGGCGTGCCATCCACGGCAAAGGAGCGGGGCCGTACTTCCGTAACACGTAAGGGTGAATGGAGACTGACGGCGTGGCTTGTGGCGCTTCGTTCACGATCGGGCGCATAGACAAAGACCTCGCCTAATTTGGACATAGCCTCTTGTAAATAGCGCAGCCCCGGCGCGCGTATACCGTCATCATTGGTTATTTATATTCGGGGAGTTGACATATTTCTCTTTTTTGAACTTAAAGGAATGGTTAAAAGGGGACGTCTAACATCGTATTCAGTGTACTCAATCCCCTCCCCGAGAATCAAAGTCAGAGGATTTTGAAGACTATGAGTATAACCCGTGACGCACCTTCATTCAGTTCTTTGTGCTTCGCACTGCTTGCCTGTTTATGGCTTGTGCCGCCCTGCTGCGACTCATGAGGTCTGAACCGGTCACTGGAACTCTTCGCCGTCGCCGCCACCGAGGAATGGTGGACAATTTGTTTTGTATCCCCTCCCTGTGTTCGCAGGTTCAAAAAGAAGTCATAGCAACACGCGTATACAATCTGATATCCTAATAGGGTCTGGGCTATTCGTATAAGTTTGTAAATGGATTTCGAGTGTGTAAACGACACAGTGTAATCACCGGTTATCGCCGTCTTTCGCTGTAATTCCGAAAGGGAACGATGAATATACAGAGTCTGTTTGATCTTGTTCGCCGTGAGAATGCCTCCGATTTAATAATCAGCGCCAATGCCCCCCCTATTTTACGGATTAACGGTCAACTTTACCGTCAAAAGACAAATGCATTGACGTCGGAACAAACGCAAACGCTCATTTACAGTTTTTTAACGAAAGAGCAGCAGCTCACCTTTGAGAAATATAAGGAGTTGGATTTTTCCCTCGCCTCAAGCGACGGTCATCGTTTCCGCGTAAATACCTACTACCAGAAGGGGGCGGTCACGGCGGCACTGCGCCCTATCCCTGAAGAAATCCCCAGTCTTTCGGAACTCGGTTTACCTGACCACATTGCCGACTTGGCGAAATATAAACAAGGGCTCGTCATGGTGACAGGTCCGACAGGAAGCGGTAAAACCACCACCTTAGCATCCCTTATTGATCTGATCAACACCCACCGTGCCTGTCATATCCTCACGATTGAAGATCCCATTGAATATCTGCACCCCCACCGACGCAGTATTGTGGATCAGCGTGAGGTGGGCAATGACACGCACAGCTTTTCCAGTGCGTTGAAGTATGTGTTGAGACAAGACCCGGATGTCATTTTGATTGGTGAGATGCGCGATATCGAAACCATTCAGGCGGCACTCACAGCGGCTGAAACGGGCCACCTCATTTTTGCGACGCTCCATACCAATGACGCTATCCAAGCCGTAGACCGCATAACCGACGTATTCCCCGCCATCCAACAACAACAAATCCGATTCCAATTGTCTCTTACCTTGTTGGCGGTGATTTCACAACGGCTCTTACCCCATAAAGAGAAGAAGCAGCGCATACTTGCCTATGAAGTCTTACGCAACAACCAAGCTATTGCCAATTTGATACGTGAAAATAAAACTCATCAAATTTACAGTATTTTGGAAACGAGCGCGAAGGTGGGCATGACGACCATGGACCGCAGCCTTAAAACGCTGTATCTTGAAAACCGTATCAGTTATGACGATGCCGTCGCGTTAATGCGCAACCCTAAAGAATTGGAAGAAGGATAAGACAATGATGCTTTTCTGCGCTCTCATGAGCAGCTTCATGCTGTTTTCCACCATTGATTCGCTGCCGAACGAGGCACACGGTCTACACTATACCGAGCCGGCGCAGGTCTGGGATGAAGCCTTCCCGCTCGGCAACGGCATCCTCGGTGCATTGGTTTGGGGCGACGGCGCGCCTTTAAACATCTCCTTGGACCGTACCGATTTGTGGGATCTGCGCCTTGTTCCCGAATACTATTCTGAAGACTATTCCTACGACACCATGCGACAGTGGGAAAAGGAAGGGCGCTACGATGCGCTAAAGGCACTTTACGATGATCCTTATCATCGTCCGGCACCGACAAAAATTCCTGCGGGCAGAATCGAAATTACCTTTCCCGCAGCGCTCCCCTTTCTTGAAGGAAACTTGGATATTGCTGTTGGAGAATCACAGATCAGCTTAGGGGACGACGTTCAAGTACGCACGTGGATTCATGCCGAAGAGGCGGTCGGTTTTATCGAAATCCTAGGCACCACAGAAGCGGGATTTTCCTTAAAAGCACCCGACTTTTCCGGTGAACGCGAAAAGAAAACTTCCGAAGGCTTTGTCATGGGCAGTCTCGCCCAATTGGAATATGCGGCGCCGGAAGTCTCTTCAACACCAAATCACCTTTCCTACCGCCAGCAAGGTTATGAGGATTTCTCTTTTGCCGTTTCTTTGGAATGGCGCAACACAGACACAGGCATTCTCGCGGCATGGAGCATCGCCTCCGCTTTTGAAGAAGGTGATCCTCTGCAGCGCGCCCATGACCGGGTCCGTCATGCTCTCGACAATCGGGAGGCACTGCGCGGCAGTCATGAAACGTGGTGGCAAGAGTACTGGGGCAAAGGCCGCATCGCTGTACCGAATCCCCGCATTGAAAAGCAATGGTATTTAGAAATGTACAAGTTTGGTGCTGCGGCACGACGCGCTGCGCCGCCCATCACGCTTCAAGGTCCCTGGACCGCTGATGATGGAAAGCTGCCGCCATGGAAAGGCGACTACCATCACGACCTAAACACCCAATTAAGTTATTGGCCCTGTTACAGCGGTAACCGGCTGGAAGAGGGGCTGGGCTTTCTTGATTGGCTGTGGGAAAACAAGGGCAATGCCGAGGCGTGGACAGAACGGTTCTTCCACATGCCCGGCTTGAATGTCGCCATGACTACGGACTTGCGTTTGCGTCAAATCGGCGGCTGGCGTCAGTATACCCATTCCTCCACAACAGGCGCATGGCTTGCCCACCATTTTTATTTGCACTGGCAATATAGCCGCGACCCTCAGTTCTTGGAAGAACGCGCCTACCCCTGGCTCGAAGCGAGCGCTGTCTTTTTAGAAAAGGTAACCCATGAACGGGACGCAGACGGGTACAGACGATTGCCGCTCAGCTCATCGCCGGAAATCAACGACAACAAACCCGACGCGTGGTTCCCAACCATGACCAACTACGATAACGCGCTCATCCGCTGGGTCTTTGAAAAAACCGCTGAGCTTGCCTTGGAACTGGACAAAACACAAGAAGCGGAACACTGGCTGGAAGTTTTAGACACAATGCCGCCCCTCGCACTGGCGAAATCAGGGGCGCTTCTTATCGCTGCGGACTATCCCTTGAAAGAATCGCACCGTCATTTTTCCCATGCCATGGCGATACATCCGCTGGGACTCGTAGACCGCAGCCAGGGTGTAGATCAGGAACGAACCGTACGGGCCACCTTGAAGGATCTGCTGCGCCACGGCTCCCGTGCCTGGACAGGCTACAGTTTTTCTTGGTTGGCATCCATTGCCGCACGCGCGCAGGCGGGCGATACGGCGGCAGAGGCGCTGAACACTTTCGCAGAAGCCTTTGTCTTACGCAACAGTTTCCATTGCAACGGCGATCAATCGGGCAAAGGTTATAGCAACTTCACCTATCGCCCCTTTACACTTGAAGGTAATTTCGCCTTTGCCGCAGGACTTAATGAAATGCTGCTTCAAAGCCATACGGGTATCCTCTGTGTTTTTCCTGCCGTGCCCAAGCATTGGTCGGAAGCCGCCTTCACCACCTTGCGCGGCGAAGGGGCGTTCCTCGTATCTGCAACACGGAGCGGCGGCGAAACCAAGGAAGTAATTATTGAATCGGAAACAGGCAGGACAC
Source organism: Candidatus Hydrogenedentota bacterium (assembly GCA_012523015.1). Taxonomy (NCBI): domain Bacteria; kingdom Pseudomonadati; phylum Candidatus Hydrogenedentota; species Candidatus Hydrogenedentota bacterium. The sequence continues at coordinate 13,989 of JAAYJI010000083.1, read as the reverse complement.
CCGTCGTTCAATGTCCGTGGAGCAAGGAAAGCGGATCGCTGGATGCTGCAACCATGGAAGAGGTCATGACCATCGTCCGTGACGGCAACCGCTGGACGCTCACGCCTAAAGCGCTATAAAGCCTTCATTTCTTTTTAAGACGTACCCGCTTCAGGCAGGGATTCCGCTCCGCGATGCCAATCATCGGCATAGTGCCACGGATAGACTCGAATACCGCCCTCATCCACCACCAACTCGGTGAAGCCCGCGCTGCGCTTGGCGCTTTCATAAAAGAGGGCGCTCGTCGTGATGTGGGTCAAGGAAGGATAAAGCGGATCAGAGGAATGGCTGAACACGTGTACATGACCGGCGAGGTAGTGGAGGTCTCTGCCTGATTCGCCCAAGAGCCGCCGCAGTGCCGCACCGCCTCCCAAGCGCCTGCCATAATCAGATTGATAGTTTAACGTGCGATTAAGCACGGGATAATGGGCAAGCACAATCATCTGCTCTGCAGTCACAGATTCAAGCAATTCCGCCGTCGCCTTCATTGTCTGCTGTCCTATATACCCACGAGAGGAGATAAGATTCGGGCGTACGGTGGGAATCTGCAAGAGGGCGCACGTTGCCGTGAGTTCGCTCAAAAGCGGAGTATCGGTAAGCGGCGCATATTTCCCGCAATAGCCTTGAAACCGTCCTTTGCGCTGCGCTTCGAAGGTATAGCAATCATGATTGCCGGGTACTACATAAAGGGCGGGACAACGGGATGCCACTTGATCTAAAAACTGCGCCGCCTGTTGGAATTCTTCGTCCGTTGCGGTGGAAGTTAAATCACCGCCCACAAACACAGCGTCCACATCCATGGCGCTGAGTGTATCCAGAAAGGATTGGGCACGATGGATGTGTAAATGGCGGTGGCGGCGCAAGGCAAGATTCAAATTGCCTAAGAATCGCTTATTCATGAGGCGCAACGGATTGCGTACAATGCTCCAGAAATGCAGGTCAGTAATGTGAATAAAACGCGCCATATAAATGCCTTCTATTGTTGTTGTTTCAAGGGTTTTGGCGTCGGAGGAGCCATGAGTGCTGAAGCCGGCGGACGCGGTACCCACGCCAAATTTCACGGGCAGCGGTGCCGACGTCTTCCGCCGAAACAAGCACTATAGCCATATGGTACCTTATCGGCGCTTCGGGAACAAGACCCTTTAGTTTTTGTTTACTTGAACAGTCTTTTGTGGGAACTTATTTTATGTCTTCAAAATTAGTTGTTGTAAATAGTTGAAGTTGCCCTTTAAATGATGTACTATAGATTTACTTAACGACCGTTAAGTATACATTGTAAGGCCCATGTTGCGAGTCAAAGAATAAAGGAGATTGTATGCCATGAGGGAAATAAAACGTGTCGCAGTATTGGGTTCGGGCGTTATGGGAGCCGCCATTGCCGGTCATCTTGCAAATTGCGGAATACCCAGTTTAATGCTCGATATTGTACCCCCCAATTTGTCTGAGGCGGACAAAACCAACCAGGCTAAACGGAACGCCATCGCCGCGGGTGCGCGGGCGGCGTTGCTCAAAGCCAAACCTGCGCCTCTCTATGTAAAGTCCTATCTCGATATGATTGAGATAGGCAACTTCGAGGATGACATGCCGAAAATTTCCGATTGCGACATGATCATCGAAGTGGTGATCGAGCGGCTGGACATCAAAAAGAAGATTTTTGCAGAAGTCGCGAAGTACCGCAAAGCGGGCAGCGTCGTCAGTTCCAACACGAGCGGCATTCTTATTTCCGCGATGGCTGAAGATATGCCCGAGGAAATGGCTCAGCATTTTTTAGGCACCCACTTCTTCAATCCACCCCGTTACTTGAAGCTCCTGGAAGTGATTCCCACGGCCAAGACCAGCCCTGAAGTAGTCAAGGAAGTGGGCGCTTTCGGCGAAAACGTTTTAGGCAAAGGCATTGTTTACGCCAAAGATACGCCTAACTTTGTCGCCAACCGTATCATCACCTTTGCCATGCAGTATTTAATGCATGAAATGGTCAAGGCAGGATTAAGTGTTGAGGAAGTCGACGCCTTGACCGGTCCTGCCATCGGTCATGCCAGTTCCGCTACTTTCCGCACCGCTGATCTTGTTGGACTAGACACCTTGCAGAAGGTAGTTGCCAATGTCTATAACGGCTGCCCCAACGACGAACGCCGCGACCTGATGACCGGCCCCGCTTGGTTCGATCAGATGATCGAAAAAGGCTATTTCGGCAATAAATCGGGCTCGGGCTTCTATAAAGCCACGAAAGAACGCGATGAAAAAGGAAAACGGGTCATCTTGGGTTTGGATCCGAACACCTTGGACTATCGCGCCCCTATAAAACCGCGCTTCGCTTGTACCGGTGCGGCACGGAGTGCGGGAAGCCTAGCCGATAAACTTAAAATCATGCACTTTGGCGAGGATGAAGGCTCTAAGTTCCTTTTTAAATTCTTCGCTGAATTGGCACAATACGCGGGCAACCGTATCCCTGAAATTACCGATGACATTGTGAATCTGGATAATGCTTGTAAATGGGGTTTCGCTTGGGATGTCGGTATTTTCGAGACGTGGGATATTCTCGGCTTTGACGCCGTTTGTGAGCGTATGGCCGCGGAAGGCATCGCCCTGCCCCCCATCGCCCAAGCCCTGAAGGAATCGGGCGGAAAATCCTTTTACAAGACAGAAAATGGCGTATCCATGTTTTTCGATCTTGCCACCAAATCCTACCGTCCCATTCCCAAGAATCCGAACGAAGTGAAATTGATCAATATTAAAGCCGATCCCACCAAGGTGATTGAAAAGCTGGATGAAGCCAGTTTAATTGATCTTGGCGACGGTATCTTGTGTGTGGAATTCCATTGCAAAATGAACGCCATCGGCCCTGACATTGTCGCTGCCTTGAATAAAGGCGTTGACTTGCTTGAAGCCGGCAAATTTGAAGGCATGGTGGTGGGCAATCAAGGGCCCCACTTCTGCGCCGGTGCCAACCTCATGCTCGTTCTCGGCGATGCTATGCAAGAGAACTGGAAAGGTTTGGAGGATATGGTGCGCGGGTTACAGGGCATCGGCATGCGCATGAAATATTGTGGTGCCCCTGTCGTTGCAGCGCCCCACCATTACACCTTTGGCGGCGGAGTCGAAATCTGCCAACACACCGATAAGGTGGTGCTTGCTGGTGAAACCTATGCCGGTCTCGTGGAAGTAGGTGTGGGCGTCATCCCCGCTGGCGGCGGCACCACGGAACTGCTTGTGCGTGCCTTGGAATACATGCCTGCTAACATCCAGCCCAACGATGCTTTCCCCTTCGTGCGCCGTGCTTTTGAAAATATCGCCACGGCCAAGGTAGGCACGAGCGGCGCTGAAGTCATCGAATTGGGCTATTTCCGGACGAGCGATATTGTGCTGCCCAACTACGATCATCAGATTCAAAAAGCCAAATCCGTATGTCTGGGCATGGTTGTCGCCGGCTACACGGCTCCGCGCAAACCGCGGCTCTATGCTTTAGGTGACAGCGCCAAGGCCGCCTTTGCCGCCGGTTTGTGGGGCATGAAAGAAGCGGGCTGGGCGAGCGAACATGACGTGCTGATCAGCAACCATCTTGCCAATGTGCTTTGCGGCGGTAATCGCGCTGCAGGGACCCCCATGACCGAAGAGGATTTCCTCGATCTGGAATGCGAAGCCTTTGTAAGCTTGTGCGGCACGGAAAAAACACAGGCACGGATTCAAAACATGCTGGCAAGCGGCAAACCGCTGCGCAACTAAAGGAGATATCAAACATGGAAAATGTATATGTCGTTTCTGCTGTTCGTACGGCAGTGGGCCGCTCGAGAGCGGGCAGTGCCATCGCCCATGTGCGCCCTGATGATTTGGCTGCAGCGGTTATCGCAGAAGTCGTAAAACGCTCTGGCATAGCTGCGGAAAAGATTGAAGATTGCGTCCTGGGCTGCGCCTTCCCCGAAGCCGAATCAGGCATGAATGTAGGCCGCCTTGCCTTGCTTATCGCCGGGCTGCCCGACACCATTCCCGGCGAGACGGTCAACCGTTTCTGTTCCTCCGGCCTCGAAACCATGGCTATCGTCGGTGCTAAGATTGAAACGGGTTTGTTAAATGTTGCCATTGCGGGCGGCGTCGAATCCATGAGCCTCATCCCCATGGGCGGCAATAAACTCATGCCCAACCCCTCTCTAGTCGCGAGCAATCCCCGCGCCTATACCGGCATGGGGCAATGTGCCGACAACATGGGCAAAGATTTCAATATTACCCGTGAAGAATGTGATGAATGGGGCGTCATGAGCAATGAACGGGCGCTCCAAGCCATTGCCAACGGAACCTTCAAAGACGAGATTGTCCCGCTTCATTTGAAAAATCTACAGGGCAAAGACTTCGTCTTCGACACCGATGAAGGCCCCCGTCCGGGCACGACCATGGAAGGGCTTGCCAAGTTGCGTCCCGCCTTCGCAGGACCGGGCAGTAAAGGTATTGCCACGGCAGGGAACTCCAGTCAAACGCGCTGCGGCGCAGCGGCGACCCTTCTGGCGAGCGGCGAAGTTGTGAAAGAACTGGGTCTGAAACCAATGGCACGGCTGCGAGGCTATGCCGTCGGTGCCGGCGATCCCGGTTATCTCGGCCCGGCGCAGATTCCCGCCATTGACGCTGCCCTCAAACAAGCGGGCATCACCATGACCGATATCGGTTTGATTGAATGCAATGAAGCCTTTGCCTCACAAACGCTCTACGTGGCGAAACATTACAATTGGGATCGTTCCATTGTCAATGTCAACGGCGGCGCCATTGCTTTGGGTCACCCTCTTGGCGCCACCGGCGCGAAACTTGCCACTCAGCTGATTTATGAGATGAAACGGCGCGGCGTGAAATGGGGATTAGAAACCATGTGCATCGGCGGCGGTATGGGCGCTGCAGGCGTCTTCGAACTCTGCGATTAATCGCCGACCCATCGACTGAATGTTTACGAAGGGCTCCATGATCTACATGGAGTCCTTCTTCTATTTAGGGAAGCTCCTGTTTTTCCGCTGTCGAAGCGGGAAAATAATAGCGTTTGTAGGCGCTTGTCCAGCCCTGCCACAGCTGCCGCGCATCGGCAGCTTTCCCCTGCGTCGTCCACAGGATACAACGCGTAAAGAGCCACGCCCCATTGGCGATGGTAAAGAAGAGCTGCTTCCAAAACGAGCCTCTGTAAAAATGGAGCATGGCATAAACGCCGTTATGCTCTGTTACCCTTATGGTATCCCCCACGCGCTCCTTTTTCCCTTTATGCCGCACGACAGCCTTTTCGAGATAACGAAAAGCCATGCCTTGGGCCCGGGCGTTGATACACAAAAAGCTGTCTTCGAAGCCAAAGGGTATTTCCTCCCAAAATCCGCCCAACTCTTTAAACGCAGCGGCAGGAATGGCGAGATTACACGAAGGCCCAACATTCGCACGCTCAGGCTTGCAAGGCAGACTTTTACCGATGAAGGTGGAGCGCCGCGGCCCGTATTGGAGCTTAAGACTGTGATAGTCTAGAATTTCACCGATTAATACGGTCTTACCATCGTCATGGGCGGTCATCTCCTCCAGCCATGGGGCTTCAGGCACGGCATCAGAATCGAGAAAGATGAGTAACGGAGATTTCGCTTCCGCAGCCGCCAAATTCCGCGCGCCCGTAGGGCCCATGCGCCCCGGTGTCTTCAGACGGCGCACGTGGGGAAAGTCCCGCGCCACCATTTCGGCCGTGCCGTCGGTGGAGCCGTCATCAATGACGAGTACTTCCGCCTTCCACGCCTCCAAGGCTGCGGGCGTGAGGGCTTCAAGGCATTCACGCAGTTCTTCTCGCCGATTATAAACGGCTATGATAATGGAAGCGTTCATAGAGTGTGTAGTGACTTATCGTTAAAGCAGCTCCTTGGGCAGCCTTCGAACAACAGCCTCCCGAATGGAGCGCTGCCATAAAAAGGCACGTGCCGCCGGTCAAGATATCCTTTTCAAGGCTGGCTAAAGTATAGTATACTTACCCTGTTTTTACAAGAACGGATTACGGCAGCGGCTTGGAAGGGAAAATAACTGTTTCTTTCCCTAACCCATTCGATCTGTGGACTGCGCTCCAATGATAGCCCTGTGGAGAGCGCTGCAGATCACCACGTATATGCGCCGCCGCCTTGCCCTGTTTCCGTCAAAATTATCGCGTCGACCGGAAGGACAAAGTTTCATGAATACTGTGTGTGTATTGGGTCTGGGATACATTGGATTGCCCACAGCCGCTATGATCGCATCTGCAGGCGTTTCCGTTCTCGGTGTGGATGTACGCCGGGAGGTGGTGGACACCATCAACGCCGGTAAGATCCACATTGAAGAACCCGGTTTACCCGACATGGTGCGCGCCGCCGTGGAATCGGGCAAGCTTCGCGCCGCCATGAGCCCGGAAGAAGCCAATGTCTTTATCATCGCTGTGCCCACGCCGCTCACCGACGCCCATAAGGCGGATATGTCCCTCGTTGTCGCTGCCGTACGCTCCCTATTGCCCCATCTGCGCCCCGGCAACCTCGTGGTCTTGGAATCCACTTCGCCCCCCGGGACCTGCCGCGATCTCTTAGCTCCCTTGTTTACGGAAGCGGGCTTTACCATTGGTGAAGATATTTTCCTCGCCTACTGCCCCGAACGGGTCCTGCCCGGGAAGATCATCCGTGAGCTGGTCGAAAATGACCGCATCGTCGGCGGTATGGATCCGAAAAGCACCGCCATGGCGCAGGAGGTCTATCGTATTTTCGTGAAGGGCGCGATCAAACAAACCTCCGCCACGGCCGCCGAGATGATCAAGCTCATGGAAAACACTTTTCGTGACGTCAACATTGCCCTCGCCAATGAAGCCGCCTGTCTATGCGAAAACTTGGGCATAGATTTCTGGGAAGTGGCACGGCTCGCCAACCTGCATCCCCGCGTACATGTACACCAAGCAGGGCCGGGCGTAGGCGGTCATTGTATCGCCGTTGATCCTTGGTTTCTCGTGGAAGCGGCGCCTCAAGAAACTGCACTTATCCAAACGGCGCGCAGCCGCAACGATGCCATGCCGGGTCATGTTGTTGATACGGTCAAAAGACTGGTCAAAGGACAAAAGGATGCCAAGGCCGCATTGCTCGGACTCGCCTACAAAGCAGATGTCGATGATATTCGGGAAAGTCCGTCGCTGAAGATTGCCGCAGCTTTGGAAGAAGAAGGGCTCTTTGTGCAGTGCTATGATCCCCATGTAAAGCAGGCGCCTTGCGCGCAGACAACGCTCGCTGCCTGTCTGGAAGGGGCGGATGTAGTTGTGTTGCTCACTGATCACAAGGAGTTCAAAGCCCTTGATCCGAAGCAAGCAGCCCAAGGCATGCGCCAACGAATCCTCTACGATACGCGCAACGCCCTCAACCATGATAATTGGCGTGAGGCGGGCTTTACCGTCACCCTCTTGGGCTCAGGGCTCACCGCGGACTAAGCCTTTTTTAGAAGGACTGTTTTTCGTTATCAATGAGCCATTGTAAATAGGCGGCGTAGGCGCTCCGTCCCATCCGTGCCACTGCCTCTTTGATGTGCTCCTTGCCGATCCATCCGTTGCGCCACGCCAACTCCTCCAGGCACGCAATTTTCAATCCTTGCCGCTCTTCAATGGCTTGGATGAACATGCCCGCGTCCATGAGCGTTCGGTTCGTGCCCGTATCCAACCATGCCACACCGCGGCCCAAGGTTTTCACGCTTAGCCTGCCCTGCTCCATGTAAAGGCGGTTCAAGTCGGTGATCTCCAACTCGCCCCGGGCGCTGGGCTTCAAACGGCGCGCCAAGTCCACCACGTCAGGTCCGTAAAAATACAGACCCGGCACCGCGAAATTACTTTTGGGCTGTTTCGGCTTCTCTTCCAGACTCACTGCCTTGTGATTCTCGTCGAATTCAATGACGCCGTAACGTTCGGGATCTTTTACGTAATAGGCGAAGATCAGCGCGCCCTCAGTCAGTTGTGCCGCATCGCGGAGGAGCCCGCTCATGCTATTGCCGTAGAAAATATTATCGCCTAATACGAGCGCGACAGGCTCGCCTGCGCAAAAGTCAGCACCGATCAGAAAAGCCTGCGCCAAGCCTTCGGGCTCAGGCTGTTCCGCATAAGAAAGGCTCATACCAAATTGAGCGCCATCACCCAAAAGCCGTTTAAAGGCGGGTAAATCGTGAGGTGTGGAGATAAGCAGCACCTCGCGGATCTGTGCCATCATCAGCATGCTCAGCGGATAGTAAATCATGGGTTTGTCGTAAACGGGCAGCAATTGTTTGCTGACCGACACCGTTAAGGGATGAAGCCTGGAACCGGCGCCTCCCGCAAGGACGATACCTTTCATGCCTCTTCTCCCGAGCCAGATGTGCCGCCTCCTTCCAGAAGAGGCCGATACATGCGCTCATAATATTCTTTAAATTCGCCGCTTTTAATCTTGCGCCACCACCATTCATTCTCCTGATACCATTTTACCGTATACGCCATGCCCGCTTGCCACTCCATTTGAGGCGACCAGCCCAAGCCGCGCAGTTTCATATCATCAATGGAATAGCGGCGATCATGACCTGCCCGATCCTGTACGGGCTTGATCAAGGATTCAGGCGCGTCCAAGAGCTCCAGCACTTTATAGGTGAGCTCGATATTTGGTTTTTCGTTGCTGCCCGCAACGTTATACGCTTCTCCCGGCGCGCCCTGTCGAAAAGCGCAATCGATGCCCGAACAATGATCATCCACAAAGAGCCAGTCCCGCACGTTCATGCCGTCGCCGTATAAAGGCAAGGGCTCGCCGTCAATGGCGTTGGTGATGAACAAGGGCAGCACCTTTTCCGGATATTGGTAAGGCCCGTAGGTATTGGAGCCTCGTGTGATGACAATGGGCAATCCGTAGGACTCATAATAGGCGCGGCCGAAGAGTTCGCCCGCTGCTTTACTTGCAGAATAGGGATTGCGCGGATGGAGCGGCATAGACTCTACTGAAGACCCTTCTTCAACGCTGCCGTAAACCTCATCGGTAGAGACGAGCAAGATCCGCGCCGTCTCTAATTTCTGACAAGCGGCTAGGAGCGTATTAACCCCCGCCACATTGGTGTGAATGAAATCGGAGGCGCCTTGCAAGCTGCGGTCCACGTGGCTTTCCGCCGCAAAATGAACCACACCATCACAGCCGGCGAGGGCGGCCTCCACCGCTTGCAGATCGGCCACATCGCCCTGAATAAATTCATAGCGCTGCGAATCCGCCTCTTTGAGATTATCTAAGTTTCCCGAATAACAGAGCTTATCCAAGACCACCACCTGAATGTCCGGGTATTGCCGCAGCTGATAGCGTACAAACGCGGAGCCTATGAAGCCGGCTCCTCCCGTTACAAGAATCTTTTTCATTGAATTCCTTTCCTATATTCGCCGCCCTGCCTATATCATGAATCGCTGAATTCAGCTTCATCATATAAAATTGAGGGACTGTTGAACAAAGCCCCCCTCTTTTTGGGGACGGCTTGCATTTCAACCTTGCATCGGCCCGCGTAAATTTGCATTTGTATAAAGCCCTATCGTAGCATGAGTAGGGTTCATGAATAGAAACACTATGGAAGCTTTTATTTTCAAAAGCCGTTCAACGATCATAGCGCGGCAACGATAATTCCTCCCACGCTGTACACGAAACGATGTTAAACGGCGCTGAGGTATTGGAACATGCCAAAAGTCTTTGTTGGGGCAAGCTTAGCGAATGATCCCCATACGGAAGGGTTGTTTAAGGTGCAGCGCATCGCCAAGCGTGCCGGCATCCAATGCCTGATCCTTCCCCCATCGCCCAACCTTGAACCCTTGCTCCATGCCATCAAAGAGGTCAATCCCTCCCATATTGGTTTGAGTTATCGCATGTCCCCCGAAAAGGGCGTTGACGCCCTCGCCTCCACCCTGCATATCCTGAAGACCCAAGGCATGCTTTTTCAATCGGCTTCCCTGCCGCGCAAGTTCGGATTTGCAGCACTGCCCGAAACCATAGCACGCGTGCGAAGCAGCGCCGCCAGTTTCCCGGTGTCTCTATCCCTCTTCTCACAAACCCTCTCCCCTTTTGAACGCATGGAAGGGGTTCTAGATTACTTCGATATCCATGATGATCTGCGCGCCTCCATCTTGGAAACATTGCGCAGTGAGTTGTTCCCCAAAGGGATACCGGAACTGGATCAAATGGCGCACTATGTGCTGGAAGGGGAATTGTATCGCGATGAAAGTCCTTTGCCGATTCCCGGCTCTGCGGCGCAACGTCATTTACCAACGCGCATGAGCGAATCGACCTTACCGCTCCTGCGCACCCATTACGGTGTGCCGTCGAACACTATCGATGCCACCGTGGAAGGCATCAAAACCCTTGCCGAGGCACGAGTCATTGACGAAATCTCGCTGGGCTCATCGGATCTCTCCCAACGGTATTTTGGGAATCCCGAGGCCTTTCAGAACAAGAAAAATGACGGCGGCGTGCCCTATAAAGATGCCGATGATCTCAGGCAGCTCTTTGAAGCAACACGGCGCGGCAACTACCCCTCCATCAAACCCTATGCCCATGTGGCAGGCATTACCGAATTTATCGAAACCTGCCTCCAAACGGGCATGCTCATCGGCGCACACCAAGCGATTCCTCTATTTTGGTTCAATGAACTGGATGGACGGGGCGATATGTCCCTCGAAGAATCGCTCCATGAACATATAGCGGCGGTGCAGGTTCTGGCGCAAAAAGGGATCCCCGTCGAAATGAACGATCCCAACCATTGGTCATCCCGTTGGGCGCATGACACCATTATCGTCACCGATTACGCCCTGATAACGGCGGTCATGAATCGCTGCAGCGTGGCGGACATGATCTTCCAGTTCCAATTGAACAAGCCTGTAGAAACGGGCGACTTTGCCGATCTCGCGAAAATGACGGCCGCACTCCAACTCATTGACGCTTTCAAAGGAACTGCACAGGTCTGGCGCGAAACCCGTACGGGCATTGAGTATTTCGTGCCTGATCCGGAGACCTCCCGCTTACAACTCGCTCGTGCAACCTTGCTCCAAATGATCCTAGCGCCACACATGATTCATCTTGTCAGCTATTGTGAAGCTTCCCACGCCGCTACTGCTGATGATATTATCGAGAGTTCTCAAATTGTGCGCCGCGCTGCACGGGTCTTCGCACAAAACAAAGAGGTGCTGCTGCCCTATAAAGAGGATGAAGTCGTCGTCGACCGACGGGAAGACCTGCTTCGCGAAGCGCGCTATCTCCTGAAACAGATTGCCGCCTTGGATCCCAATGCGGCAGCGGATACCATGGATCTTAGTGCCTTGGCAAATCCCACCGTGCTGAAACGCGCCGTGGAAAAACAATATATGTCCGCCCCCGGACTCGTCCATCCCAACTATCCCTATCCGCCTTTTGTCACCCAGCCGGCTGCCTACGGTTTTTTTGATGTCTATGCCCCTGACAGCAAGACGCCTCTTACTGAAAAGGAACGGCTGGAACGATTGCAAGGATGATGGGAAAGCGCGAGCTTCTCATTCAGAGGACTGCCCATAAATTCGGTACACTTGATAAAAGTGTCCGATCTTCAGTATTCTTTGATGTGTTGCGGGAGGCGTCACAAGGCATTGCCGAAAATAATTCCAGACTCCGTAGGGCATAACACCATGGACCTCCCAATTTATATAGGCTATAAACCACTTCCCGAAAAGGACAGATGATAGCTTCAGACCTATCTTTCTACCAGCGCAGTGATAATGGGCGAAATCAATCCTTATGGATAATCTAGATAAAAAAATACCGATTGTTGTAATCCGCTCCAGCGACCATTGTTTTCTCGATATGCTGCGCTGCTGTGGTATTGCAGGGATACCGGTCATACCGGTCATCTTTACTTGGAAAAATGCCGGACCATGGATTTCCGAACATTCCACTTATTTTAAAGACCCCGTTACCATCCCTAATCCGGCAGAAGACGGCGAAGGCGCCATTGCAGCACTCCAAGAGTTGGGTGATCTTGCACAGCAGCGATATGGTCAAAAATTAATGCTCATCCCGACCAGCGACACGTCGCAGGTCTTTATCCAACAACACTTCGACACCTTGGCGCCCTATTTCTTACAGATGGGCGGTGCCGCCTTCGAAAGCTCTTGTCTGGATAAGATGCACAAATTTAATCAGGCGGAATTGTGGGTCGCCAACGACATTGACACACCGAAAAGCCTTTCCTGCACCGACGTCAGTCACATTGACACCATCTTGGAAGAAATTACTTTCCCTTGTGTCTATAAACCTGCCCTTAAAGATATCACCAATTCCTTTCAGAGCAGCCACGGACAAAACAAGGCTATCGAATGTGCAAACAAAACGGAGCTGCGCATTCACCTCAATCAAGAATTGGCGGCAGGCTATGATCTTGTCGTTCAAGAAAAAATTGAATTCACCCGTCTCGACGAAGAAATATCCTGTTACGTCTACTCGGACAAAGATCATGAGGTGCGCTGCTTCTCGGGACAGCATAAACTTGAAGAATTTCCCAAGCCCTACGGTACAGGCTATGCGAGCTGTTTTTGTTATAAACCGGAGTTGTTGCCTATTACCCGGCGCGTGGCGAAAGCGCTGCGCTGGCGTGGTTTTCTCGGCATCGAATTCATGAAGGATCGAAAGTCCGGCGCTTGGAAAGTGATAGAAGTTAATATGCGTCCATGGCTGTCCATCTATTTCCAAGCCTCCTTGGGCTTCAACTATGTGGAACTCCTGTATCGTGATTTAATGGGTTCATTGGACAGCGGAACGGAGATCATCCTGCCGAGTGAAGCCCTCTATGCAAGCGCCCACTACCGCCTCAATCTAAAGCTCTTTTTGTCGAAACTCTTTGACGGGTCACGATCGATGGAAGAGGCGGTGCAACTCATGAATGAATGGTTTGAAATGCATACAGGCAGCTATTGCCTTACTAACTACACCGTCGATGACCCGCAGCCCGGTATCTACGAAATAGAAACCATTCTGGAGCAAAGCGATCCTGCCCTGAGGGGCATCATGCGGCTGCTGCTTGCCCATTTGACGCAAAGCACGGCAATACGATGACCATGACGACCCTTCCTATAGGAATCTACGGGGTGAGCACCCAATCGGGCGGCGCTTTTTTGGCGGACTTCTTGTCGAAAGGGCTGACTGTTTACGGCTATGCCCGCGATACGAAGCATGGCCGAAATGCCGTATCCGACATGCAAGACGCCCAAGGCATCTATTTGGAACGTCCGCCCAATACCATCGGTGAACTGTCGCGGCTCATTCCTTTTGGAGCGAGCGAGATCGGCCATTCTATAGACAAACTCGTTGCCCATGCCCAGCTGATTGTGGTGGCGCACCCGGCGCAGCATTTAGAAGAAACAGCAACGCTATTGAAGGCAGCAGGGATTTTGGAACGGCGCATTCCGCTGATCCTCTCTCCGCCGCGAACCATTGCCGCGCCCTATATCTGGGAAATTCTCGGCGACGATTATCCCTTGGTCTGCTTTTCCACTTCCCCTTATTCCTCCAAATCCATCGCAGGCGGCGTATATATCAAACGGCGCAAACGCACCTGGATGAGTTCTCTGGAGGGAAATATTACCGATGAGCAGGCCGCCGCCGTTTCCCAGATTTTCCCGCAGGCGCTGTTTAATCGTATTGCCGCCACCACCTCACTGGGCAATATTGGCGCTATTTTTCATCCGACAACCTATTTGTTGAATTATAATGCCATTCAAACAAGAGAAGCGCAGGGACTGCCCTATTCTTTTTACATGGAAGGCATTGCCGATCAGCCCGAAGTGGGCGCACAGATTGAGGCCATTGATCAAATTCGCTTGCGTATTGCCCACCGGCTGGGCCTGCCTGTTTTCGGCTTGCGCGAAGAACCGCGGGAAGACGATTGGGCGCGTATCATGGGCCGTCTCCGCAATGCGGAAGCGCGTTTGGATGAAGCGGATAT
>JAAYJI010000082.1 GCA_012523015.1 Candidatus Hydrogenedentota bacterium | reverse complement strand
CACCAAATCATTGGGATCCGACTGCGCTACGAACATTGTGTGGGCGACCATTGAAGGATTAAAGATGCTGCGCAAAGCCGAAAGAGTGGCGGCTGATCGCGGTTTGGATATGACTGAAATTATCTAAAGCCTACGAAACTATTTGTAGAAACGATTACTTGCTCGGTACTGCTCAACCGATGGAAGGATATAAAAGAAGATGGATCTGCATACAATAAAAAGTGCGCCGGGCGCACGTAAAGGAAAAAAGAGGGTTGGTCGCGGTCATGGCAGCGGCTGGGGCAAAACAGCCGGCCGTGGTCATAAAGGCCAGAAATCCCGTTCGGGTTACACCGAAAAAGCCGGTTTCGAAGGCGGACAGATGCCCTTGGGGCGTCGCCTGCCCAAACGAGGCTTCCATCATGAAAACAGACATCCCTTTTCCGAACTCAATTTAGATGTTCTCGATGCCGCTTTCAATGATGGAGACGAAGTTACTCTTGAAAAGCTTCTTGCCCTCGGTATTATTAAATCGTCTAAAGGCGGTGTAAAACTTTTAGGGCGCGGCGAAATCACGAAACGACTTACGTTGAAAGTACAAGCTGCAAGTGCCGGCGCGCGCGCGAAAATTGAAGAAGCCGGCGGCGTCGTGGATATTGTAGCAGTAAGTTAAATTATAGATGACCCGTTATTTATAGTTGGACCGCTAAGGAGCATAAACTGTGGCCGAACCAATTGAAGCCTTTAAAAACGCATTTAAAATTCCGGAACTAAAAAGCCGTATCTTTTTTACTTTGGTCATGTTGGCTATTTATCGTCTTGGCGCGCACGTGCCTGTGCCGGGTGTCGACGGCGGCGCCTTGGCGAAAATGCTGGGACAAACCGGCGGCCTCCTCGGACTTTATGATATGTTTTCCGGCGGTGCATTTAAAAATGCAACCGTATTCGCTTTAGGGATTATGCCCTATATTACAGCATCGATTATCCTGTCCTTGTTGGTGAATGTGATTCCTGCTTTGGAAGAACTGCAGAAGCAAGGTCAAGAAGGACAGCGTAAACTCAACGACTATACGCGCTACGGTACCATCCTATTGTGTATCGTTCAGTCTATAGGAATTGGCGCTTATCTGCAAAGCATGGGACCGGACATCGTTCCCCGCCCCGGTATCTTTTTCCTCGCACTGACCATGATCACGCTGACAGCGGGCACCGCTTTTATCATGTGGATCGGTGAACAGATTACTGAATCGGGCATCGGTAATGGGATGTCCCTGATTATTTTTACGGGTATTATTTCCGAAATGCCTCGGGCAGTGGGCAATCTTGCCAGTCTTCTGCGCAACGGACAAATAACCATGGCGACAGCCCTTGTGCTCGCTTTCATGATGGTCTTTGTTGTGGCCGCTGCTATCGTGATTACCACCGGTCAACGTCGTATCCCCGTGCAATATCCCCGACAAGTTAAAGGGAAACGTGTTTCCGGCGGACAGCGCACCTATCTGCCTTTACGTGTGAATCAAGCCGGCGTGATTCCCATCATCTTCGCCAGTTCTATTTTGATGCTGCCCAACTCGTTAATCCAAAATCTTTCTATTCCTTGGCCTTGGCTTGAAAGGGCTTTGGCTACAGCTATGAATCCTTTAGGCTTTGTCTATAATGCGATTTACGCGCTCTTTATTATCTTCTTCTCCTTCTTCTATACAGCCAGCACCTTCCGCCCCGCTGAGATGGCAGACAATATGAAGAAATATGGCGGCGTGATTATAGGCGTGCGCCCAGGGAAAGCAACGGCCGATTATCTGGGCCGTATCATGAGCTTGGTCACGTGGTCAGGGTCCGTATTTCTTGCTGCCGTAGCACTGATTCCCGTTGTTATTGTGCAACTGCTCCGTGTTCCGGATATGACAATTGCACACTATTTTGGCGGTACGACCTTGTTGATTCTCGTGGGTGTGGCATTAGATACAGTCAAGCAAATAGAACAACACTTGGTTATGCGCCACTATGAAGGTTTCGGTAACGCTCGTGGCGGTCGTATCCGTGCACGAATGCGCTAACCCATGTTGGTGTGTTACCAAAAATATGAAATGTCTACTGAAATTGTGTTAAACTATAGAGCCGATTCCGTACGGTTCCGGGTGCCGAAGTGGGAGCGCAAGAGGATAGATCTGAATCTCCGGAGAGCGAGATGATTAGCATTCGGTCGGAAAGAGAAATTGACCTTTTACGCCAAGCGAATCAGATCGTTGCTGCAGCCCATAAAAAAGTGGCAGAACTGATTGCCCCCGGAATTACGACGGAAGAACTTGATCGTGCAGTCGAAAACCTGATCTTGGATGCGGGCGCCACGCCCGCCTTTAAAGGCTACCATGGCTATCCTGCATCGATTTGCGTGTCCATTGATGAAGAAGTCGTTCACGGTATTCCGAGCAAACGCAAACTTGCTGCCGGACAATTGGTTAGCGTCGATATAGGCGCTTGTTATAAAGGATATTACGGTGATGCGGCGCTGACCCACGCTTGTGGTTCTGTTGATGAGACGCGGCTCCGCTTACTTGACATTACCGATCTGGCGCTATCCCGTGCTATACGGGTAACGAAAGCCGGAAACTATTTGAATGATATTGGCATCATTGTGGAACAGACCGCCGTTGATGCCGGGTTTAGCGTGGTTCGCAATTACGTTGGTCATGGTATTGGTGTTGAAATGCATGAAGATCCTCAGATCTTCAATTTTGATGCAGGCGAACCCGGACCACGTTTAGAAGAAGGTATGGTGCTCGCCATTGAACCCATGGTTAATGCCGGCACCTTTCAGGTTCGTGTTAAACCGGATAATTGGACCGTGGTTACTAAAGACGGTCAACCGAGCGCTCATTTTGAACACACCGTGGTGGTTCGAAAAGATGGCGCGGAAATTTTATCGTATTGCGACGGGCCCATTTGGGGCGTTCGCACAGATTAAGAATTATTCATTTTGAAAATTCTTTGAGAAATGAATGGATTGTGATGGTATTTAAATGAAAGAAGAGGCCATAGAAGTAGAAGGCAAAGTTACTGAAACTTTACCTAACGCCATGTTTCGTGTCGAATTAAGTAATGGCCATAGAATACTTGCTCACGTTTGCGGTAAGATGCGCATGCACTACATCCGTATTCTGCCGGGAGATACCGTGAAAGTAGAAATGTCCCCTTATGATTTGAGTCGTGGTCGTATCGTCTACCGGCAAAAGTAACGCTGCCCTGCTTGGGTGTCACGTTGCCGACTAAATATTCAGTTCAAAAATCGAGCATAAAAACTAGGTAACCGGGCTCAGCCATTGCGCATGGCCCATACAATGTTATATACGGGAGTTAAATTACATGGCACGTATTGTTGGTGTGGAACTGCCGCGTGATAAACGCGTTGAAGCAGGATTACAGGCAATTTACGGCATTGGCCCTACGCGCGCCAAAGAATTGCTTACAAAAGCCGGTGTCAATCCGGACACGCGCGTTCGTGATCTTAATGATGAAGAAGTCAATAAGATCAGCGGCGTAATCCAGAGCGATTATAAGGTGGAAGGTGACTTGCGCCGTGAGACCAATGCCAACATCAAACGGCTAATGGATATCGGTTCCTATCGTGGCATGCGCCACAAACGCGGACTGCCTGTGCGCGGACAGCGAACCAATACCAACGCGCGGACCCGGAAAGGCCCGCGGCGCATGGCTGTCGTTAAGAAGAAATCCTGATCCGGTCTTTAATCCTGATCCGTCGATTTAATTACAACACACTTCAAACATGGTGAATTGCCAGGAGAACAACGAAGGTGGCTAAAGAAAAACGCAAATCTAAGATTAAGAAACGTAAAGTACATCTGAATATCACTTCAGGCGTTGCCCATATTCAGGCAACGTTTAACAACACCATTATTTCCATTACCGATCCGCAGGGCAATGTCGTTTCTTGGTGTAGCGCGGGTCAAGTCGGTTTTTCCGGATCCCGTAAAAGCACCGCCTTTGCAGCCCAGTTGGCAGCGGAGCAGGCCGGTAAAAAAGCTTTGGATATGGGGTTGCGCGAAGTGCGCGCTTATGTCAATGGTCCCGGCTCCGGTCGCGAATCTGCTATTCGCGCAATCCAAGCTTGTGGGCTCAACGTCACGTTGATTCGTGATGTGACTCCTATCCCTCATAACGGATGCCGTTCTCCGAAAAGGCGGCGCGTCTGAGTTTGGCAACTATGGGGACAGGAAAGCAGTTTATGCGCCTGTCACGTGGTGTGTTGGTAAAGTTTAATTAGAGTCAAAGTCCGGAAAGGCGCGAAACCATGAGCGAAAGAGAATTCAGCATTCCCAAGATGTACAATTTGGAAGAGGATGCTACCGACTATAGTGCGCGCATTATTGCTGAGCCCTTTGAACGCGGATACGGCACCACTGTTGGGAACGCCTTAAGAAGAGTGTTGTTGTCTGCGCTTGAAGGCAGTGCAATTACTGCCATACGTTTTGAAAATATCCCCCACGAATTTTCCGCGATCCCCGGTGTGTATGAAGATACGACGGATGTGGTGCTTAATTTGAAGCGCTGCAGAATTCGCTTGAACGAAGGGGAAAACCGTATTTTTACCTTCAGCCATACGGGTGAAGGCGAAGTGACTGCTGCAGACCTTTTTGAAGGGCAGCCCATTGAAGTGATTAATCCTGATCTGGTCGTGTTTACCGCTACACAAAGCGATACGGTCGTTGAGATGGAGATCAAGGTTGCTAAAGGGCGCGGCTACGTGACCGCTGATCAATTTGAATTTGAACATGCTCCTTTGGGAACTATTTATCTGGATGCTAACTTTTCACCTATCGTCAAAGTGAATTTTCAAATAGAAGATGCACGTGTTGGACAAGTGACCGACTTTGACCGTTTGGTGCTTGATGTACTGACCGACGGCAGTATTTCGCCTGCTGATGCAGTAAGAAGTGCAGCCGCTTTATTAATCCGACATCTAGATATTTTTACGCTTAATCCCTCTGAAAAACATCCTGACGCGGATCAAGAGCTGCAGGAGCAGATGGAAATGATGCGGTTGTTTGCGCGGCCTGTTGAGCAATTGGAACTGAACGTACGTTCGTCTAATTGTCTTAAGGCTGCCAAAATCGCTACTGTTGGCGCTTTAGTTTCTTTGACCGAAGCGCAATTGATGGAATTGCCCAATTTCGGCAAAAAATCTTTGGAAGAGATTTATTCGGTGCTCGAAGCGCATAAGCTCAGTCTCGGAATGAATGTGCGGATGCCTGAGAACATGTCCGAGGACTTACTTGCAGCGGATGAAGCCCCAAAAGATCCCGATGAGGAAGAATTATTAAACGAAGATGATGACGGCGATTTTGCCGATGACATGGATGAGGATGAATAATTATGCGACATCGAAAAGCAGGTAGAAGACTAGGCAGAGACACCGCGCACCGCAAAGCCACAATGAAGCATCTTGCTGTGGCATTGTTTAAACATGATGCCATTGAAACCGGCGTATACAAAGCCAAAGAATTGCGTATATTTGCTGAGCCGCTGATCACCTTGGCAAAGAAAGACACCGTCGCCAATCGTAGACTTGCTTTTGCCAGATTACGAGATCAAGATGTTGTCCGTAAATTGTTCACGGTCATCGGTCCCGCCTTCGCAGATCGTCCCGGCGGCTATACGCGTATTATGCGCCTTGGCCGGAAATTAGGTGACGGCTCCGAGAATGCCCGTATCGAATTGGTTGGTCTGGGCGAATATAAAGTGGATTGACCTTATCACCGCCCCGCCAAAGAATACGCTTAGAGATTGAATCAACAGCAACGGTTTAATGCCGTTGCTGTTTTCTATGGGGCGCGGGTATGGCTTATTGGAGAAGGGTACACACCGCCCGGTGAGGGCAGCGCCACTCTTTCCAAAGTCCTTGTAGCGGCTCCGCCGCCGTGTTACACGTGTATGTTGATACTACACGAGGCACTCCTTCGGCGATTAGCCTTTCACTGCATGGCCTATTTACAGTGCAGCTCTCTTATTTGAACCAAGGATTAAGGTCAATGCGGGTATAGGGGCGGTCTGTCGCTGTTACCGGTGGATTGTTGCCTGCATTAGCAACGTAGACCACATTATTGGTCGGATCAAATACCATGGAGTGGAGCGTCGCATCATTGTATACGGGTGTGGTGGCGAGCATTTCGATAGCTTCCTTTACATCCACTGCGCCGACTCGTTTTTCAATTTCTTTGCTTATGCATTCATAGCGCTGCCAGGTGTTCTGTCCTTTTAATAAGGGCAGCAAAGTCTCCACATCGCTTTCCGAGCTAATCGTGATATTGAATTCCTCACCCATGGCAATACCTAAGCGCAGCAATTGATCCATTCCAACAGGGTGATTGGTACGTCTTACCACGTCCTTCATTCCCCAATGGCCGGTCCGTTCATTTTCTTTTTCATCTTCGGGACCGTACACAGTGCAATATTTGGCGTCTGTTTCGAGGGCGCGCCCGTCGGGAATCTTTCCGTCACCAATAATAAAATTCCAGCCGGTGGTCCGGGAACAGTTTTCCATAAACGCGACCGATTCATCAAGGGTACTGCAGGTTTCGAGGAGCAGCCGCATTTGCAAGAAGAGGGGGAGTCCGTCAAAGGTAACATCGGGGGAGGGCAGCGTCATCTCGCCCATTGTAATGCCTTGGCTATTCATACCGCTAACACTACCTATGCCGGCAGCCCATCCGATCATCATGAAGGGCTTCCCTCCTGTGGGTCGCCACACCAAGATGAGATGGCTGTCTTGGGCATCCCCTTTGATATTCCAATCCAGATTGCGGCCGTGCAATAATCTGCCGTCTGTAGTCCACTTACCCCAACAAGCGAAGTTCGAGCATGCAGGCGGTCCATCCGGCGGGAAATGTAGAATTTCGGCTTGTGTGATTCCGAGCCGAATTTCTTCATAGGTGATGTCGTATCCCTTTTCCTGAACGCCGCGGGTAATGCCGCGCAATTCCTCTTTCGCCGATTCAGGGAAAAACGCTTCCATTCGCGCCGACTGAGCATTCACATACTCTTTTGAGTAGCCGCGATTCCAAAGAGCTTTGGGCATATAGCCTTCTCGGATTATATGATGGATCTCTTTGGCAAGCAGTTTTCCATGTTGGTAGCCCATTTCCTCCGGCGTACCTTCCATGACCAGCACAGGATGTTCTCCAACTTGGTACAGCTTGCCTGCTCCTTCTTCTGCGACACAGGTTACTTCCGGAGAATCTACGAGTACCACTTCTTTGGCGTGACTGATGGCTGTGATTCCCAGCATGATCATCAAGACATAGAAAAAAACAAAAAAACGAAAGCGGTGTGCGCTGTTCATGAGAGACTCCTTTCTCGAGCTTAGGGCTGGTTGTAGCATTAAATATTCGACTGGGCCGTGGCGATGCCGGTTTCATACGTGGACGGGAGATCCGCGTAATATGGACTTGTCTTGAACAAGTAGCAGGAGCAGCGCTTCTTTGTTTTATACTGCCGTTACTGCTTGGGATTGAAATTGGGGTGGGGGAGACAAGGCGTCTTTAAGGCGAGTAGATCGTGGTAATAGCATACTTTCGGGAAAGTACATCCAGCTCATCCAGCAATTCGGGAAGCTCTCCCTTTTTAGAAATTTCACCTATTAGATGATAGGCCTTTTGAAATGCCCAGCCATGGGCCACGTTATCATTTCCTGCTTGAGCTTGGCTAAGATCAGCACGAAATAATAATTCTTTGAAGCGGCCGCCGCCATAGCCGGTGATACGTGCCACAAAGTGTTGATCTTTGCCCGGTTGGTAGCGCCCGTAAAGTGTGACGGGCCGGTCTTGGAAAAAGTCAGGAATGATTCTGGGATAAAGCTCTTCTTCGATAATTTTTCCGTAACGTGCATTAATATTAATTAATAAAGGATCAGCGAACTGAGCGGCAAAAGCTTTCAGATCGGGGCTGATCGTAGAAATCGTATCAGAAACGAAGGCCTCGCCTTTGTTGCGGTAAGCCAATAAATCCATAAGGTAGCGGTTAGACGTATTACCTGCGCCATAAGCAAAAATACTGTTGCCGAGTTTGTTGATGTTGGTGATGTGGTTGATAATTTCACGGCTGTCGCGCACGCCTGTAGTGGGTCGTCCGTCGCTGATCAACAAAATAATGCTGGCACAGTCTTCTTGCGGATGAAGTTCAGCAATGGGCAATAAACCGTTATACACATCGGTCTGTCCTCGTGATTCCAAACCGGAGAGGAACTGCTTGGCTAAAAGGATATTTTCCGGTGTTGCGTTAATAGCGTTTTCTTGAAAGGAGGTAACCGTGTCCCTGAAAAGGAGCAGATTAAAGCGATCATCTGGGCGGAAGCTGTCCAACACTTCATGCAAAGCGCGCACAGTAAGATCCAGCTTCCGTTGAAGAATGCTGCGGGAAGCATCGACGATAAAGGTGACGTTTTTGGGTGTCGCCGGTAAGACGCTTTCTCCTTTGGGGAGGATACGTAAGCGAAAATATCCCGGCTCAGCCGGATCCGGAAGGTAGGTATCCAAATGAATATCCACCAGATCATCCATAAAGGTAAAGTTGCTTTCCTCTTTCGCTTTGAGCGTTTCCGCTTTTAAAGGTTCCGCTTGAACCCGCTGTTCCAGTTGTGGAAGCGTGACGGTCTGTTCCTCCGGCGCCGGCGTAAATACCAACGCTTCAAAGGCGGCTCCTTCTGCGCCGCTCGATGTATCATCGTCTTCGGGCCCCGGTACGGTTTGTACGAGAAAGCCGGGCCCGATGCGCGCCGGTTCCAATTGGATATCTTCAGGCGCTGCGTTTCTACTGCGCTGCGCGGGCAAGGCACCTTCGGGCAAGAC
This sequence comes from Candidatus Hydrogenedentota bacterium, assembly GCA_012523015.1. NCBI lineage: Bacteria > Pseudomonadati > Candidatus Hydrogenedentota > Candidatus Hydrogenedentota bacterium. The sequence goes on along the minus strand of JAAYJI010000082.1, from coordinate 7,799 downwards.
AAAGTCCGGACCCGGCCGCACCAATCGCCGCGCAATATCAATATCTTTTCGTGCAGTCTCTTCGGCTATCTCCAAAATTCGCGCGTCGACAGATTGGAAAGTTTCAGGTTCCGGCGTAAGTTCTCGTATATCGTTGTCCCAGGGTTGATCACTCCGTTCTGCGAGGTCAGGAGTTTCCACAAGGGGCAGCGTCAGCTGCGGATCAAGGTGCAAAGTGCCCTCTGTTTCCATAATTTCTGCATCCATACTTCCTTCCGAGAGGGCCGGCGCTTCTTGTCCGGGCTGCTGCTTTTTTGCTTCGTAGTGATCTTCCACCAAATCCACATGATACATTTGGGAGATAGTCGGTATAAATCGCTGCGATCGCATGAGTATGACTGTGGGCGAGATCCACAAAAGCAGTAGGTATAAACAGCCGGTGAATACGATAGAAAGGATCAGTATGGCGCGTCGGCTCAGCATGGCTATTCCGCGGTCGTGTTCGGCGCTGCTTCGCCCGGATGTTTCAATACGTTTCGCACATCCTTGACTTGCGGCGCATCGGGGTAGTCATTGATCAGTTCGCGAAAAATACTGTGCGCCTGATCTTTTTGATCCAATTCTAAATAACAATTCCCGGCGCGCCAAAGCGCTTCAGGCGACAGCGTTTCATGGACGAAAAGAATGGCCAAGCGCATGTAATGGCGTGCGGCGAGCTCTTTGTCTCCGCGTGTTTCATAAAGGGCGGCAAGATTGAATCGGGCCCTGGCGGATTGTTCGCCGCCATCGAGGTGGGTAGCATCTTCATAGACACGTTCCGCCTCTTCATATTCCGTTCGTGTTTCATAGAGTTTACCCAAACGGTTATGGATTTCCGCATTGCGCAGGGGAACGGGATCGGTGGTGATGGCGTCTTTATAATAGGTGATAGCTTGATCAAAGGCTTCCAATTTCTCCTCGGCTTGACCGAGAATATAAAGGATATCACCACGTTGCTCATACAGGGGATACACTTGCAGCAGGGTCGAAAAAACCTCTATGGCCTCCTGCTCACGTTCAGCTTGATTCAGCCATTGAGCACACCAAAGATAAGCTTCCACCGGCAAAGGGCTTTCGGGATACTTGTGGATCAGTTGGAGAACGCCGGCGGCGGCTTCTTCAAAATCTTTTTGTTCGTAACGGGCCGTCGTTAATCCTTGTATGATTGCGGCCGCGAGGGCATGGTCAGGATTAGCGGCGAGGGCGGCTTCGTAGGCTTCAATGGCTTTGAACGGATCCTTGTTTTGGCGCAGTTCAAATTCGCCAATTCGGAAATAGCTTTCCATGGCATACTTGCCTTCGGGATATTTTTCAAGGAGTTGATGAAAAGCGGTGCTACTTTCTTTGTAATCTTGCATGTTATGGAAGGTGACGGCAAGCCGATACAGCGCCTCTTCTTCCAACGCCGGATCGTTCCCTTCTTTTTCGAGAATACCTTTGTAATTGGCGAGGGCATCCGCAAAGTCCTGGGCTGTAAATCGTGCGTCACCCGAACGGATCATAGCTTGTTCCGTGAGGCTGTGCGCGGGATATTGGCGTGTGAAACTTTCGAAGCTCCGCGCTGCTTCATCACCAAGCCCTAATTGTGCGTAACATTCACCCATTTTGAAAAGTGCTTCAGCAGAAAATTCGCCGGTACCGTAGTTTTCCACGACCGCTTGAAAATGCTGCAGCGCCATTTCGTAATCGCCGCTAAGGACTTCCAAGGTGCCTAATAAATACAGCATTTCCCCATAATGAAGCGAGTCCGGATATTGTTGAAGAAATAGCGACACCGTCGACTCGGCTGCACTGTCCTCTCCGGAAAAATGCTGTGCCCAGGCTGTTTTATAGCAGGCTTGTTCCACAAAGGCAGATTCTGGATATTGTTGAATTAATTTGGCGTACCAGCTGAGCGCTTCTCCATAGCGTTTTTGTTGGTACCGGCAGTTTCCTTGCAGATAATAATATCCCGCAACTTGCGGCAGCGCGCCTTCCCCTTGGGTCAAGCTGTCAGCCAAGGTGAAGGCATCGTCATAGCGGCCGCCGTGGTAGAGCGCCCAACTGTAGCCGTAATCGGCGCGCCGTGAAAATTCTGAGTCGGGATAATCGGCGCGCAATTGTTCATATGCACCCAGTGCCGCTTCAGTCCAGCCCAATTTATCGAATAACTCTGCTGCGCGAAATCGGCTTTCCATACGCAACCCATCGTCAGCATCCGTATTGTTTGCTGCAGCGGAAAAGGCCTGAGCCGCCTTTTCGTCATGTCCTCCGTTCAGATAAGCAAAGCCCAATTGATATTGGGCAAATCCGACAAGTGCCGTATGGGGCAGTTCTTCAACCAGTGTGGAGAAGCGTGCGCATGCCTGCTCATTGTTGCCTGTTTCCGCATAGGATCGCCCGGAATAATACAAGGCTCGGGCACGGAGAGCTTCCGGCGTTTCTTTACCGATCACGTTTTGCAAGGCTTTCAATGCATCTTCATAATTGCTCATGAAAAAGTGCGCTTCGCCCGTGCTCACTTGAGCCTCGCGGCGCAATGTTTGGGAAACACTATACGTGAGGGCATGATCAAATGCTTGCAGAGCCTTTTCATAGGATTGCAGCGCAATGGCACAGCGTCCCAGACGTAACCATGCTGTGCCCACTGCATCTGTTGTTTCTGAGGCAGCGGACAGATAATCCTCATATTCTTCCATAGCCTCTTCATAAAATCCCCGTGCAAACAAACCATTCGCAAAATCGAGTTGACTTGTATCCGCTTCGGCCAAGGCGATTGAGCCGAGCAGCGCCGGGAGCAGGATCAAAGCGCGGCAGCCTAAACTAGTGAAAGTGGCGCAGGCGTTGTGAATATAGCGTATGGCTGCGGTCATCCCTATTGATCCTCTTCACGGAGTGCGGCAAAGGCGACATTGGGTATATCTGCCTTGCGGCAGCAATCCAGTATTTGAATCGCCTTTCCCAGATGGGCGGAAAAGTCGCCGCGGATAATAACAGAGCCGCCGGGGAAATAGGCGGCAACACGATTCAAGGTTAATTGCAAATCATCCAAAGATAAGACTCGTTCGTTTACGGTGATGACCCCTTCACTGCTCAAATTAATGAAAATTTCACCTTGAGCCCGTTCACTGTGCCGCGCCGTATCTGCCGTCGGTAATTGTATATCTACTTCGCTTTCCAAGGTGGCATAGACCGAAATCCACATGAAAAAGATCAAGGTTAGAAACACAATATCGATCAACGGCGCCATTTGGATGCCTTCTGTTTCTTCTTGAAAACGGTGACGGATTTTCATTGCGTATCCTCTTCCATCAGCAGTTCAATGAAGATACTGGCTTGTTCCTCAAGATCAGCGATGATGCGGATAACGCGACCGCGCAAATAATAATAAATGCCCATGGCGGGGATGGATAATACGAGCCCGCCCGCCGTGGTAATCATCGCCATGGAAACGCTGTACGCCATGGTGATCCCCTTTACTTGGGCCGGGTCGAAGGCGATTGCGCCGAAGGCATTCATCATGCCCCACACCGTGCCCAACAGCCCTAAAAGAGGCGCAGTGGTTCCAATGTTATTGAGGTATGAAATACGTTGCCACAAGGCGGCGGCACTGCGTTCACCTTCGCTTTCCATGGCCTCTTGGATAACCGAACGGCTGTGTCCTCTCATTTTCAAACCTGCTGCCAGCACACGCGCCAGAATTTCGTCTCGTTCCAAGCACATATGATAAGCCCCTTGAATTTCGCCCGCCTTCACTTGGGCGACGGCGCGTTTCATGAGTGCAGGCGGGATCTCGCGATGGGAGCGGACTGTGAACAACAGGTAGAGTGCCAGCACGATTGCCACAAAGCCCAGTCCCATGATGACCCACAAGATAGCGCCGCCTTGTTCGATCATCATGCGCAGGGTAATGTGTTCGGAAACGGCCATGACCGCAGGGGAGTCCGGATCCGCTACCGCAGCGCTGTCCTGCGCGAAACAAGGTGCCGCTACTGCCGCCACAAGCAGAAGCGACCAGATTAGTTTCTTCATCATCCAAGATTCTCCTTCAACAAATCGCTCCTTATCCCAAGGCGCGTATCAAGGCTTTAGTTGATCGTACAAGAAGCTGATGCCCTGAAATGAACGGTGCTGCAGCTCCCAAAACGGAAAACAATGGCACGGCAAAGAAGTCGTAGCGGGCTTAGCCATTCCAGATCTATGCCGTGTATTCACTCATCTGTATTAATACCTTTAATAGGCCAATGGTTGCATATATTATCGAAATTAAGGATTTACGCAAAATCTATTTTGCATATTCTTCTAAGACGCGTTGGCACAGATCCAAATCATCGGTAAGAATATAATCAACGCCCGCCTCGGCAAGGCTTTGAATCAAAGGCTCCTTTTGGGCGCCAAAAAAGTTAACCCAAACTCCCGCGGCATGGAGGCGGTCCACATCTTCTTTTAATCCTGTCAGCCCTTGCCCCAGATGTATTTGGATATAATCGGCTTTCAGTTCAATGGTCTGCTCCGCATAAGATTCTCGATTTGCGCCTTGGCGATCCATATTACAAATTTTTATCTCCGGTACCTCTGCATGGGCTTCTTCGGCCTGTTTTATGGTACACGCCAAGAAACAATGTTTCAGTTTGCCCATGCGTTTAATAACACGGGCCGTATTCAATGCGACGCCCGGAGAATTTTTTAAGTGAACGTTACATAGTATGGATTCCGGAATGATTTCCAACGTTTCTTCTAAGGTGGGGACCTGTTCCCCCTTGAAGCTTTCATTGAACCATGAGCCGGCATCGAGCGCCCGGATTTCGTCAAAACTTAATTCAACTACCTTACCCTTCCCATCAGTCGTTCTGTCGACGGTGGAATCATGCATGATAACAAGTTGCCCATCTTTCGTCGCCTGCACGTCAAATTCGATCATGGGCGCTTTTTTCTCTACAGCCAAACGAAATGCGGCTAAGGTATTTTCAGGGGCACAGGCTTGATCGCCGCGATGGGCACAAGCTTGCGTAAGATCACCGGGATTGTTGGCCGTGACCGCGACCAAGGAAAGCAGAATCGTGAGAAGCATTCGATTAAACTCCTTCAGTTTTAAATCTATATCGGAATCACTTGTCAAAAGCTTATCATACAGAAAGGAGTATCAAGGTACAACCCTTTCCCGACCTTTTCTGTCTATTCCGCAAAGCACTTTATGGTGTGCCAAGTAAGCATGATTTGCAACCACAATATGTAGTGTTCGTGTGTTAGGTTGCGCCTTGTGGTTTTGTCTATATATTGTGTTTTATGAAATTGTCTTTTTTTAAATCCACAATATGTGCTGATTGGGTTTAGAAAAATAAATTAAATAATACTTGACTTTCACTACATGTTGTGGTAGTATAGAGGTGGAGTTTGAAACCGAAATACTGGTTACCGGACTACCACTTGCGCCTTTCTCAGCCCTGGGCGCAAGCCTGATCCTGAAACCGTGCTCCTCCTTGAGTCTGGTAATACAGCGGTTCCAACCCCGCCCCACCGTAATGGCGGCGGCGGGTAGCCCAAGACCCGCCGCCCCTCCTCTCCCTTCTTGCTTTTTTTAAACACCGTACCAGCAGCCCGTGCTGAAATAAAAAGAAAGTCTTTATCGCATCGCCGGCCGTGTTATTGCGTCGGCACGGGCACGATTAACACGCTCGGGTAATCCTGCGTGCAATGGACGCGGTTGTGTGCAACACGCATCTCCTCGCCCTCTTTGGGATGATCGGCACCGGTGTTGACGTTGACTTCAAAACGGGGATAGTTGCTGCTCGAAATATGTAAGCCGATGCGATGATCTGTATTAAATACCCACGCCGTACTCCACAGATCAATCTCCAGTTCCACCACATCCTCCAAGCCTTGCAATGGCGGAGCAATGGTATCAAAACCACTGCGTGTTTTTACCCGTCGAATATGATCTAAGACAAGAATTTCACGTTCGTCGCCTAGCGGATAGATGTCCACTAATTTGGCAGTAAAATCCGTATCCGGCGCATCAGACGACACATAAAGAATTACTTTGACGCGCCCAATAACTTCAACAGGCTCCTTCAGAGGAGCCGATACAAAGTGGAGAAGATCCTTTCGATGTTGGCTGAGTTTGCGTTGATCATAGGGACCGGAAGGAAGATTGGGCAAAAGGTAAGCGCCGCACAAGGTGGGGAAGGGGTCTTGGGGATCGAAGGTAAATTCAAGGGCTTCGCTGTTGTCTGTTGTTGCTTTCTCTTTTAAGCTTCCGTCGGCACAGAGATAATAGCGCGTGTCTGTGGTGGGGCAGGGCGGCCAGGTTGATGCTGTGCGCCATTCATTTCCCGGCGCATCGGGGGCTGTATCATCACCGAAAACATAGTAGTGAACTTTTGCCATACCCTCAAGGGCGCTGGTATCGCCTTTCAGATGATAGTCAAAGAAGCGGTTGCGCAGTATATAATTCGAAAAGTCGTTGCGATTCTCTTTGTAATGATAGTCGGGGCTCATGTCGCCACGATGGGTGTCCCACTGCATGACGAGATAGTTGTTGCCTTTGGCGCCGGATCCACCTTCTGTTTCGCGGGCAAGGAATCCTTCCAGCGTTCCTTGTTGAAAGATGTCGTACCAACTGCCGCAAAAGACGGCGGGCGCTGTAATGGATCCAGCCTTTGCCACCGTATTGTAATAGGTCCAATAGTCGTTATATTGTGGAATTTCTTTATAAACATGAATGGTGGGCACTTGACCCAATACAGCGAGCCATCCTTCCGTTAAATTTTTGCGGAATACGCCGCCAAGATAAACCACATCGAAATAGAAATTGGAGGGGACTTTATTGACAAATTGGGCGCTGATATGGGGAGTCGTTGGCGCCATCAACATTTGGGTCATGGCGAGTGCGGAGGTGCCGTTGGTTCCTATTTTGCCGTTACACCACGCTTGTTCTTTAATCCAGGTCACTGTATCGGCGCCATCGTGTAAATTGGGACGCCATCCGTCCGAAAAAAATACATGATTGTCGCCTTCACTGGCGCCAAAACCGCGCACATCTTGGACAACCGCGACATAGCCGTCTTTGATGAATCCGTTCATATTCATGTTACGGCTGTAGAGGCTGCGTTCCAAGATAACGGGCCACGGACCCTCCCCATCGGGCAAGTATACATCGGTTGCCAACAAGGTGCCGTCGGTCATAGGTACTTTATAAAAATGGTAGTTTCCTGCCGTGGTCTGGTTTTCAAAAAGATAGAAGCCCTGCGCTGTGGAGGATAGAATGATTCCGATGGAAAGCGCTAGGAAAATCTGGAGGGGCAGTATTCGTTTCATGTTGCGCATCTCCCGCTGCTGACTTTAAAACTCATTAAAATAACTTGATTTCAATTATACACCAGTTCTTTGATTCAAAATAAAGGAGGGGCAGGTTCAAGGTTGAAATGCAACCGATCCCCAAAAGAGGACATCACAGAGATCTTCGGTACAATAGTTCTGTTGAAACACCCGAAGGAGCCCATACTGTCCCATCACCATTTACACGAGATGGCTGTATAAAATCGGAAACATTTAAAAGCCAAGGATTGAGTAACTGGAAAATAGCTCTCGGATACTCGGGTTTCATAAAATTCGTAGGGTCGTGAATTGCGCCATACTCGTGTACGCAGTCGCTCGTGTTACGTGTTGCTACGTTCAGCCACAAACGCCCATGCAAGTTTGTTGGGAGACGCGTTTATGAAACACACAAACCCTCCATAACAACCGGATCAAAAACGGGGTGCTTGACACAGGTATGAAGGATTGTTGAGGACCTAAATAAT